>NZ_CM161518.1:5290000-5411570 GCF_056725225.1 Xanthomonas sp. NCPPB 2933 | reverse complement strand
CAAAGTATGATCATCTGTTGCTGGCTGCGGCGCGCAGAAAAGCGCCGTGCTCGCAGCCCGGTAGTGAAAAGAGGATGGGCCAGACTAGCACCGAGGGCAGGGTTTTCCCAGACTTATTCACAGGTCCATCCACAGGCTGCTACCATCCTCACCTGCGGTAAAGCGTTTGGGGAGTTGACCGGCGCTGTAGAGGTCCTATAGAATTTCCGGTTCTATTCGTCTCCATCCATGCAGAGGGCCCCATGGCCACCAAGCGTACTTTCCAACCCAGCAACCTCAAGCGAGCACGCGACCATGGCTTCCGCGCACGTATGGCAACTGCCGACGGCCGCAAAATCCTGGCACGCCGCCGCGCCAAGGGCCGCAAGCGCCTGAGCGCTTGATTGCCGCGCCGCTCCCCGCGGCCGAGGCAGTCCCTACCGTGAACGCATCGAACCCGTGCAGGCGATTTCCTCGCTCTGCGCGGGTTCGTACGCGTGCGCAATATACGGTCGTTTTCGATACTGCACGTCGCACCTCGGACCCGTTGCTCAGCCTGCACTGGCGGACCGGCGATACGCCGCCGCGCCTGGGTATGGCGGTGTCGCGCAAGGTCGATACGCGTGCGGTTGGACGTAACCGCATCAAACGCGTGTTGCGTGATGCCATGCGGCACCTGTTGCCCGAGCTGGCCGGTGGCGATTACGTCATCGTGGCGCGCTCGGCCGCCGCAAAAGCGACCAATCCACAGATTCGCGACGCCTTCCTGCGTCTGCTGCGCCGTGCCGGCGCATTGCCCCTGCCTGCTGCGCCCGGCACAATGCCGCCCGCCAGGACGATGCACCCATCCTCCCTTTCCCCGACAGAGCCGGAACCCAGTTCCGACTGAGCGAGTTGCTGCCCGATGAACCAGACCCGTGTTTTCCTGATTTTTGCCTGGCTGATGGTCGCGGCGTTGCTGTGGATGGAGTGGGGCAAGGAGAAGACGGCTGCCAATGCGCCGGCTGTGGCAACGACCCAGTCGGTGCCGGCTGCGCGCGATCTGGATGCAGCTGCGACCGCGGCCAATGTGCCGGCGGCCCAGGCCATCCCGCAGGCGGGCGTGCCAGGCACGGTTTCAGCCACCAGCACTACTGCGGCAACTCCGGCCGCTGCCGGGGCTGCGCCGGTGGTCACCCTGACCTCGGACGTGCTGCGTCTGAAGCTGGACGGCCGCAGCGTGCTGGATGCCGAGCTGCTGCAGTTTCCGCAGACCAAAGACGGCACCGCGCCGGTCAGCCTGCTGACCGAAGACGCCGCGCACCCATACAACGCCACCAGCGGCTGGGCCAGCGAGCATTCGCCGGTACCGGGCGTGGGCGGCTTCCGCGCCGAACAGCCGGGCACCGCGTTCGAACTGGCCAAGGGCCAGAACAGCCTGGTGGTGCCGTTCGTATGGAATGGCCCCAACGGCGTGTCGATCCGCCGCACCTTCACCCTGGAACGTGGTCGCTACGCGATCTCGATCAAGGACGAGGTGATCAACAAGAGCGGCGCGCCGTGGAACGGCTACGTGTTCCGCAAGTTGAGCCGGGTGCCGACCATCCTCAGCCGCGGCATGACCAACCCGGATTCCTTCAGCTTCAACGGTGCGACCTGGTATAGCCCGCAGGAAGGCTACGAGCGTCGCGCGTTCAAGGACTACATGGACGACGGCGGTCTGAATCGCCAGATCACCGGTGGCTGGGTGGCGTTGCTGCAGCACCACTTCTTTACCGCGTGGATTCCGCAGAAGGACCAGGCCTCGTTGTATGTGCTGAACCAGGACGGCCCGCGTGACGTGGCCGAGCTGCGTGGCCCGGCCTTCACCGTGGCGCCGGGACAGACCGCCAGCACCGAGGCGCGCCTGTGGGTGGGCCCGAAGCTGGTCAGCCTGATCGCCAAGGAAGACGTGAAGGGCCTGGACCGTGTGGTCGATTACAGCCGCTTCTCGATCATGGCCATCATCGGCCAGGGCCTGTTCTGGGTGCTGAGCCATCTGCACAGCTTCCTGCATAACTGGGGCTGGGCCATCATCGGCCTGGTGGTGCTGCTGCGCCTGGCGCTGTATCCGTTGTCGGCCGCGCAGTACAAGTCCGGTGCCAAGATGCGCCGCTTCCAGCCGCGCCTGGCGCAGTTGAAGGAGCGTTACGGCGACGATCGCGTCAAGTACCAGCAGGCGACGATGGAGCTGTTCAAGAAGGAAAAGATCAACCCGATGGGCGGCTGCCTGCCGCTGCTGATCCAGATGCCGATCTTCTTCGCGCTCTACTGGGTGCTGGTGGAATCGGTGGAACTGCGTCAGGCGCCGTGGCTGGGCTGGATCCAGGATCTGACCGCGCGCGATCCGTACTTCATCCTGCCGGTGCTCAACATCGCCATCATGTGGGCCACGCAGAAGCTGACCCCGACACCGGGCATGGACCCGATGCAGGCCAAGATGATGCAGTTCATGCCGCTGGTGTTCGGCGTCATGATGGCCTTCATGCCGGCCGGCCTGGTGCTGTACTGGGTGGTCAACGGTGGCCTGGGTCTGCTGATCCAGTGGTGGATGATCCGCCAGCACGGCGAGAAGCCGAGCAAGATCATCCAGGCCAACGCCAAGTGATATGAAGAAGGCCCGCCGCAAGGCGGGCTTTCTGCATGCGCGCCTGCAAGCCACGTCTCTGACCACACGCCGTACCAACAGCCTATGTCTTCTTCGCCATCGACCATTGTTGCCATCGCCAGTGCTGCCGGAACCGGAGGCATCGGCATCGTGCGGCTGTCCGGCCCGCAGGCTGCGCAGATCGCCGCCGCGCTGGGCATTGCCACGTTGCAGCCACGGCACGCGCGCTATGCACGCTATGCACGCTTTCGCGATGCGCAGGGCGAGGTGATCGACGACGGTATCGCGCTGTGGTTTCCGGCGCCGCACAGTTTTACCGGCGAAGACGTGGTGGAGTTGCAAGGCCATGGCAACCCGGTGGTGCTGCGGCAGGTGGTGGCGCGCTGTATCGCACTGGGCGCACGGCAGGCACGCGCGGGCGAATTCAGTGAACGTGCGTTTCTCAACGGCAAACTCGATCTTGCGCAGGCAGAGGCCATCGCCGACCTGATTGCCGCCGGCGATCTGCGCGCGGCGCGTGCCGCGCGGCGCTCGCTGGATGGCGTGTTCTCGCGCCGCGTCGATGCAGTCAGCGACAGCCTCACGCGGCTGCGCATCCACGTGGAGGCGGCGATCGATTTTGCCGATGAGCCGCTGGATACGCTGGGCGGCACGCAGGTGCGCGATGGGCTGACGCAGGCACGCGGCTTGCTCGCGCAGTTACTGCGCGATGCCGAACGCGGACGCAAATTGCGCGACGGCCTGCATGCGGTGTTGATCGGTCCCCCCAATGCAGGCAAGAGTTCCCTGCTCAATGCACTGGCCGGCAGCGAGCGCGCCATCGTCACCGACGTCGCTGGCACCACGCGCGACACATTGCAGGAAACCATCCAGCTCGATGGCTTCGAACTGACGCTGGTCGACACTGCGGGCTTGCGCGATGGCGGTGATGCGATCGAACGCGAAGGCATGCGCCGCGCACGCGCGGAACTGCAGCGCGCCGACCTGGCGCTGATCGTGCTGGATGCACGCGACCCGCAAAACGCACGCGATGCGATCGGCGATGCCATTGATGCGGTGCCGCGGCAGTTGTGGATCCATAACAAGTGCGATCTGCTGCTAGATGCTCTGAAACTCGATAGCGATGCAATCGCGGTCTCTGCAGTGACCGGGCAGGGTTTGGAGCAGTTGCACGTGCGTCTGCGCGAACTCGCACTGGGCGATGGCGTAGAAAGCGTGGAAGGCGAATTCTCCGCACGCACGCGGCATGTCGAAGCACTGCGTCGCGCCGAACAACACGCGGATGCGGCGGATCTGGAACTGGGATTCGAACAACTCGAACTGGCCGCAGAAGAACTGCGCCTGGCGCATGAAGCGCTGGGCGAGATCACCGGCAAGCTGAGCGCCGACGAGTTGCTGGGCAAGATCTTTTCGAGTTTTTGTATTGGTAAGTAGAACGGTTGCTCGGCGCGACAGATGTTCAGGCGATGTCATCGCTCGCTACTGGTGCGCTGCATAACCAATCGGTTTCGGGAACAAACATTGAGCCCCGCATTACGCGGCCACACGCTCCGTTGTCGACATCGATAATCGGCGAACGCTTGCAGCAACGCTGCAAGCCGACTTACATCACACCCGGCAACACCGTCTGTAGCGCGGCGTTTTCCGCATCGCACGTTGGCGATAAGGCCGTAGTTGCGGGTTTTTTTGCGCTTGCCTGCGCGATCTCGCGGCGTGCGGCGGCCATGTCTTTCTGGAACTCAGGGTTGTCGTGCAATGCGGCGACGGTGGCCGCGCCCATGATGCGGCCCTGAAGGACATCGCTCTGCCAGTGCACGTTGCAGACCAGGCGGCTGTCGCCGAAGGCATGGCCTCGGGCGAGTAGGGCGTCGCGTTGTGCGGGGGCGAGTTCGGCCAGGATCAGGCCCCAGCTCCAGCCGATGGCGGTGTGGCCGGAGGGGTAGGAGCCGTTCTTGCGCAGCGCGGCGTCGTCGGCGGGCGTGCACATCGGTTGGTCGTTGCGCATGAACGGTCGCGGGCGTTGATAGCGTGCCTTGGCCGCGCTGCTGCTGCTGCTGGCGTCGCGCATGCTGCGTTCGAGCAGACGCAGCAGGTGCGGGGTATGAGCCTGGTCGATCTGGATGCCGAGCGCGCAGCTGAAGTGGCTGGCGGCAGCGGGGAAAGTCAGTGCGGCGTCCTGTGTGGCCAGGTTCCAACGCGGTGTGCCCCGCAACGCGAGCATGGCCTTGGCGATGGCTTCGTCGTTGGCCAGCGCGGCGCTGCCGTCCTGCGGCGGTGGCGGCACCAGGCGCAGGCTGTCGGGCAACTGTTCTTTTTCAAGATATCCACGCGCATCGGTGGCGATCACCGAGCCTGTCGGGGCTGCCTGCTCCCGCGCGCTCAGCATGCCGCTGCCGACGACCAGCGCGGCGATGGCGATGCCGGTCAGCGTCCGAGGATAAGAGCGAGCACTGCGATGCGACATGGACCAACCCTCAACAACGCGCATGGAAGAGCTCGCAGATTACGACGCGCAGATGACATGTGCATGCCAGCGCAACGCAGCACTGGCGCGGGATGCGCAGCGACTGTCGCAGCACTGTCATGTCCCGGTCGCATCGGCGCAAGACAGCTGTCGCACGCTTGCCGTCATCTTTTGACTCGTCCCCCATGCCGCTCATGCCCAAGACCCATCTCCTAAGTGCCGCCGTTCTTACCGCGCTCGTGTTGTCGCCGGCTGCCCATGCCGCCGATCCCGAGGTGACTGCCGATACCGGCACGACCGTGCAGCAACTCGATGCGGTCTCGGTGATCGGCCAGGGCGAAACGCGTCAGGTGCAGCGCATCACCCAGCAGGACATTCCGGTGTTGCCGCCGGGCACCAGCATCCAGAAGCTGCTCAACCGCATGCCGGGCGTCAACGTGCAATCCAACGACGCCTTCGGTGCCAACGAAGAGTCGCAGACCATCAGCCTGCGCGGCTTCAACGGCACGCGCCTGGGCTATACGCTCGACGGCCTGCCACTGGGCGACAACGCCTACGGCAACTACAACGGCCTCAACATCAGCCGCGCGCTGATCGCCGAGAACTTCGGCGGCGTGGAGCTGGCCTCGGGCATTGGTGCGCTGGGCACCGCCTCCACCAGCAACCTCGGCGGCACCATCCAGTACTACTCGGCCGATCCGTCCAGCGTGTTCGGCGGGCAGGTCTCGCAGACGGTGGGGTCGGACGCAAACCGCCGCACCTTCCTGCGCGTGGATACCGGCGATTACAACGGGTTTTCGGCATATGTGTCGGGCATCAACGCCGAAGCCGATATGTGGGCGCGCCCGGAGTCGCCGACCACTACGCGGCAGTTCAATGCCAAGGGTGTGTATCAGTTCGACGGCGGCAAGTTGACCGCGTTCGCCGATACCTCGCGCACCTCGCAGGCGGATTATTCGTATCTGTCCAAGAGCGGCATGGCGCGTGGCCTGGGTTGGGACTGGAATCTGTACGCGCCGGACTGGAACCGTGCGCTGGCCGCTGCGTATTGCGCACCGGCCACGCGGAATGCGGCACGCTGCGGTTTCAGTGGCGGCGTGGACAACGTCGACGATGCCTACTACCAGAGCCGCGCATTGCGCGACGACGATCTGTTCTACGTGGCCGGCGATTTCCAGCCCAACGATGCGATCAGCCTGCACACCCAGGTCTATCACCACGAAAACAAGGGTCAGGGACACTGGTGGTCGCCGGGTCAGGCATCCAATCCAGGCACGCCGCAGGCATTGCCGATTTCGATTCGTAGCACCAATTACTGGATCAACCGCACCGGCGGCATCGCCTCGCTCGGTTGGAATCTGGGCCCGCATCACCTCGAAGCCGGGCTGTGGTACGAGCGCAACCACCACGATGTGGAACGCAATTTCTACTGGATCGATGGCCCGGTCAGCGACGACAAGTTCCTGCAGGATCCGGACCGCCGGTTGTTCTCGCAGAACTACGTCATCACCACCCGGCAGTTCTACGTGCAGGGCAATTTCAAGTTCTTCGATGAGCGCCTGAGCGTGGACCTGGGCATCAAGAGCCCGAGTACCGAAATGACCGCGCGCGAGACGCCGGGCGTGGCGGTGGAAGCGCCGGTGGCGACCGGCTCGATCAAGGCCAGCGAGTCGGTGCTGCCGCAGATCGGGCTGGGTTATCGCCTGGCCGAAGGGCAGGAAGTGTTCGCCTCGTATGCGGAAAACATCGCCGCGTTCCAGGGTGGCGGTGCCGGCGGTCCGTTGCTGGTGACGCAGGCCTCGTTCGATGCCAGCATTGGTGCGCTGGAGCCGGAAAAGTCGCGCACCATGGAAGCCGGTTATCGCTTCGTGCGCGATCACTTCGAGGCATCGCTGGTCGGTTATGACGTCACCTTCGACAACCGTCTGCTCTCGCTCAATCCCTGCGCCAGCATCCAGCAGGGCACCACGCCTGCGTGCACCACGCGCTTCTTCAACGTGGGCTCGGTGAGCAGCCGCGGTGGCGAACTGACCGTGATCTGGAAGCCCACCAGCTACCTGCAGTGGTACAACTCGGCCTCGATCAACCGTTCGACCTACGACGACAACTACGTGCAGAACGGTGTGACCATCGCCACTGCCGGCAAGACCACGGTGGATACGCCCAAGCGCATGTTCGCCAGCGAAATCGCCTTCAACTACGCCAACTGGAACGTCAATCTACGCGGCAAGTACACCGGGCAGCGCTATTACACCTACACCAACGACCAGGGCTTTGGTGGTTACACCTCGTTCGACGCGGGCGCCGGGTACGACTTCGGCCAGGCTGGCGTGCTGCAGGGCCTCAAGCTCTCGCTCAACGTGACCAACCTCACCGACAAGCGTTACGCGTCCAACCTCACCGCGTTCGCCAACAGCGATCCGAATGGGCGTCAGCTGGCGTTCCATGCCAGCGCGCCGCGGCAGGTGTTTTTGACGTTGGATGCGAAGTTCTGAGTCAGGGATTGGGGAATCGGGATTGGGGATTCGTAACGGCGGGTCTTGCTGCTGCTTACGGATTCCCGATGTTGATCGACATAGATAGTTTTAAAGTGGCTGACAAGACTTAGCGCGTGGTTGTCAGGCGGGTGCGGACGATGCGGAGAAAGCGGGATGTACGCGTCGCATATCCCGCACCGCCAATCGGCCGCGTTCGTCTGGCGATCACGCCTTGGTTTTGATGGCTGCTTTTTCGTTGGAGAAATGCATGATGCAGTTCCACCGTGTTCTAGTGTTGGGAGCGATGATGGTCGGCATGAGCGGCCCCGCAGTGGCAGAAGCGCCGTTGGCGAAAACGGTGCAGATCTTTGCGCACCGTGGTGCCAGCGCGTTGCGCCCGGAACACACGTTGGCCTCCTACGCCAAGGCCATTGTCGATGGCGCCGATTTCGTCGAGCCGGATCTGGTGTCGACCAAGGACGGCGTGCTGGTGGCCCGGCATGAGAACGAGATCGGCGGCACCACCGATGTGGCCAGCCATCCGGAGTTCGCCGCGCGCAAGACGCGCAAGACCATCGATGGCCAGCCGATGGAAGGCTGGTTCACCGAAGACTTCAGTCTTGCCGAATTGAAGACGTTGCGCGCGCGCGAGCGGCTGCCGCAATTGCGTGGCACGCGTTGGGATGGGCAGTTTCAGATCGTGACCTTCGACGAGATCATCGATTTTGTCGCAGCCGAATCGGCAGCGACCGGGCGCACCATCGGGCTGATTCCGGAGATCAAGCACCCGAGCTATTTCAGTGCGCTGAAGTTGCCGATGGAAGACAAGGTGCTGGCGAGCTTGCGTGCGCATGCCTACACGCAGACGGCGCCGGTGGTGATCCAGTCATTCGAGACCGGCAATTTGCGCTACCTGCGCGGCAAGATCGGACGCACCAGCAACATCCGTCTACTGCAGTTGCTGGGTGGCGCGCAAATGGCGCTGCCCGATACGGGTGTGGGCAGTGCGCCGCGCACCTACGGGCAGATGATCACGCCCGAAGGGCTGAAGCAGATCGCCAGCTATGCCGATGCGATCGGCCCGGATATCCGCAGCATCATTCCGTTGGATGCGCAGCAACGCCTGGGTACGCCGACCAGCCTTGTGCACGATGCGCATGCGGCCGGATTGCAGGTGCAGCCGTATACGTTCCGTCCGGAGAATTATTTTCTGGCGATCAACAATCGCAGTGCTGGCGCGGTGACCGAGCGTAACGAGGCGGGCGCTTTGGCCGAGCTGAAGGCGTATCTGGATGCCGGTATCGATGCGTTCTTTGCCGACGATCCGGGACTGGCGCGGCGTGCGTTGAACGAGCGTCAGTAACGGCGCGTCCTCGCAATCAGCCGTTGTAGGAGCGTGCCTGCGCGCGATGAGGCGTTACCGATAACGCCCCATCGCGCGCAAGCGCGCTCCTACGCTCCCGGCGGTCGCTCGCGTGGGGGGAAATGCAGCACCACGTTGTGCGAGCCGTCTTCCTGGCGTTGCCATAGCACCGGCACCTGGCGCGGCGGTGGCGGTTCCAGCACGTCGCGCTCGGCGGTGCTGACTTCCCAGGCGGCGTCTTCGTCCTCGTCGTCCCAGCTATAGCGCGGCTTGGCTTGTTGCGGGTCGCGCAGGCGCAGCAGCAGTGCGGCGATCAGGCCGGCCACGGCGCCGCCCAGGTGCGACTGCCAGGACACGCCGGCCTCGTGCGGCAGGATGGTCAGCAGCATGCCGCCGTAAAACAGGAAGGCGATCATGCTGGTGGCGATTGCCGGGCGGTCGCGGCGCAGCAGGCCGAGCACGAACACCAGAAACATCAGCCCGTGGGTGACGCCGCTGGCGCCCAGGTGGCGGCTGCCGGGTTCGCCCAGCAGCCAGGCGCCCAGGCCCGAGCCCAGCCACAACAACGGCAGCGCCATGGCGGTGGCGCGCGGATACACGCTACCGGCCAGCGTGCCCAGGATCAGCAGGGCGGCCGCGTTGGCGCCCAGATGCGCGAGCGAGCCATGCAGCAGCGGTGCGGTGAGAATGCCGAGCAGGCCGTCGGCCTGTAGCGGTGCCACGGCCCAGGCGCGCCAATCGAACATGCCCTGGGCGGTGAATACCGCCACCAGCAGCAACACCGCGGCCAGGCTGAAGTTGAAGGCACGCAAGACCCGGGAGCGATCCAGGCGGTCTTGGGTGGTGGCGTCGGCGGCGGCAACAGGATGCTGTGTCATGCCTTCACGGATGGCGTCACCCGGGTTTTTTTACAAGCCTATCCGGCGCGGGATAAGCAGGCCCGGCGACGGGATAATCCACTCCTGGGGCCGGTCCTTGGTGCATCGGCCTGCGCCGCATCACGGATGCCCCGCAGCTTGGCTGCAGGGCCCTTGCCCGCCCACCCTCGCGGGACACGCCGCAAGTACGTCCGTGTAGGCTCTTACGCGGCATCCATGCCGCGTAAGGTCCCGCGACGGTGGGCGGGCAAGCACCAGTGGAGACGGTCGGTGCGCTAGATGCGAGCAGCGCACGCGGCGCTGCCATTCACGAATCCCCAATCCCCAATCCCGGCCCGTCAGTGCCGCGCCGGCTTGGGCGGACGCAGCAGGCTCAGCACGATGGTGAAGATCAGGATCAGCACCACAGCCGCCAGCGAGACCAGCACCGGGATCTTGTACAGATCGATGATCATCATCTTGGTGCCGATGAACACCAAAATCACTGCCAGGCCGTACGGCAACAGGTGGAAGCGGTCGGCCATGCCGGCCAGCAGGAAGAACATCGCGCGCAGGCCCAGCACTGCGAACACGTTGGAGGTCAGCACGATGAACGGGTCGGTGGTGATGGCGAAGATCGCCGGAATGCTGTCCACCGCGAAGATCACATCGATCACCGCAATCAGGATCAGCACCACGAACAGCGGCGTGAACCAGCGCTTGCCGTCCTTGATCACGCTTAGCAGGTTGCCGTCGTACTGCGGGCTAAGCCGCAGATGGCCGCGCATCCAGCGCAACACCGGGTTGGCTTCCAGATCCGGCTCCTTGCCGGCGGAGAACCACATCTTGATACCGGTCAGCAGCAGGAACGCGCCGAACACGTACAGCAGCCAATGGAACTTGGTCAGCAGTACCGAGCCTGCAAAGATCATGATCGCGCGCAGCACGATGGCCCCCAGCACGCCGATGATCAGCACGCGCTGGCGCTGTTCTTCGGGCACGCCGAAGTAGGTCATGACCATCAGGAACACGAAGATGTTGTCGACCGCCAGCGATTTCTCGACCAGATAGCCGGTCAGGAACTCCAGCCCGATCCGGTCGGCCGCCGCGTCGCCCATGCTGCCCTGCAGGTACCACCACAGCCCGGCGTTGAAGGCCAGCGCCAGCAGCACCCAGCCGATGCTCCACCAGGTGGCTTCCTTGAAGGTCACCTTGTGCGCGCCGCCGTGGCGCATCAGCACCAGATCGACCATCAGCGCCACGATCACCACGATCGCGAAGCCACCCCATAACCAGACATTGCCAATGGTTTGCATAAAAGAATCCCGAAAAGTGAAACGACCTGGACAGCCGGTGGGCTGAGGCCTTGTGACACGGAAATCGTGGATTCCGGGTGACGGACCTTCGCCTGCGCGGCGAAGGTCTCGCTCGCAACCGGTGTGGGCCGGTTGCCGTTGCACCGGAGCGCCTGATGACAGGGCTCGTAATGACGGCGACAACGCTGGAGCGACTTCCCGAACGATGGCATGACCGCTGCGACGTTCTGTTGGCCGTTCCTGGGAGCTACTCCCCTTCTGAGCCCGATTCTGCGTTGCGGGCTCAGGCACGTCAATCCAGCCGGATACAATGGGCGGATGAATACTCCAGTCCCCGTCGTCCGACTCAAGAATGCCTGGCGCTCCAGCCACCCGTGGATCTTCCAGAAGCTGGTGGAAAAGCCCGCCGCCAAGCCCAAACCCGGCACCATCGTCGATGTGGTCGGCGTGGATGGGGAGTGGATCGGCCGCGGCTTCTACAACGGCCACTCGCGCATTGCCGTGCGCATCCTGGAAACCGATCAATCGGTGCCGGTGGATGCGGGCTGGTTCTCGCGCAAGATCGCCGCGGCGGTGAGCCTGCGCCGCGACTGGCTCAAGCTCGATGGCGTGTCCGACGCCTGGCGCGTGGTGCACAGCGAAGGCGACGGCCTGTCCGGGCTGGTGGTGGACCGCTACGGCGATCTGGTGGTGGTGGAGTTCTTCGCCGCCGGCATGTTCCGCCATCGCGAATGGATCTACGAGGCGCTGCGCGAGCAGTTCCCGGGCTGCCGCTTCCACAGTTTTGCCGACGAACATGTGCAAAAGCAGGAAAGCTTCGATTTCCACAGCAACACCACCACCGAAGCGGCGGTGATCACCGAATACGGCATCAAGTTCCGCGCCGATCCGGCGGGGGCGCACAAGACCGGGTTTTTTGCCGATCAGCGCGAAAACCGTCAGTGGCTGAGCGAGCAGGTCGAAGGCAAGAGCGTGCTGGACCTGTGCTGCAACACCGGCGGCTTTGCGGTGTATGCGGCCGCGCGTGGCGCCTCGGAGGTGCTGGGCGTGGACATCGACGAGGATGTGATCGCGTTGGCCAAGAGCAATGCGAAGCTCAACAACGTACGTCCCAAGTTCGTGCAGGCCGACATCTTTCCGTGGCTGCGTGATGCGTCCAATCGCGGCGACCAGTTCGATGTGGTGATCCTGGACCCGGCCAAGATGACGCGCGACCGCGAGCAGGTGATTCCCGCGTTGAAGAAGTACCTGGACATGAACAAATTGGCGTTGGGCGTGGTCAAGCCCGGTGGCCTGTTCGCCACCTTCTCGTGCACCGGGCTGGTGGCCGAGCAGGAGTTTCTGGACATGCTGCGCCGCGCCTCGTATTTCTCCGGGCGCACCATCCAGATCCTGAAGGTGGCCGGCGCCGGCCCGGACCATCCGTTCATGGCGCACGTGCAGGAATCGCGCTATTTGAAGGCTGTTTTCTGCCGCGTGGTGAGCTGACGTGTGCTGATACTTTGAGCCCGGGGATATGCCGGTGGTGAATGTGGCATTCCTGGTCATGGGACCTATTTCACTAAACAGTTTGATGCGATCACGCATCGGCATGGGTCCGTTGAACAGGAAAATTGCAGGGCATTAGCGTGCCTGCATCAACAAAATGACTCCTGGCAGGAGGGCTGGCGATGAAATACGAGCACGACGAGCGCAAGGTGTTAATTGGGCTATTGCGCCAGATTGAACGCCCCAACCCCAGTCTGCTTGCCAGCAACTGGCCGGTATTCGGCGTGTGGCTGCTGTTTTCCGGGGCCTTCATGTATCTGTTCCAGACCGGCAGCGGCTCGCCGTTGCATCCGTTGCTGCTGGCGCTGGGCTCGACCTGTCTGGGTGTGTTCGGTGCGTGGATCGTGTTCCGCTCGGTGTGGGCGCGGCAGTGGCCGCATGTGCGCGAGCACATCGATGTCGAGAGCGTGCGCGCGCGTTTGGCCGAGCTGGGCGACTAAGCGACCGGCAGACCGACTGCGCACCGTCGCATCCAGGCGCCAGATGCCTGGAGCGCTGCGCACCATCGCGCAGGCTGGCAGATGAGCTGGCGTTGCACTGGTGCAGCCCAGCGCGCTAGCGGATCTGCAACTGGCGCCGATACGCGGCCGGGCTGGCCTGGGCGAGCACGCGAAAATGCCTGCGGAACGATTCCAGCGAGCCGAAGCCGGCGCGTTCGGCGATCCAGTGCAGCGGCCGGTCGGTGGTTTCCAGCAGTTCGCGTGCCAGTGCCACGCGTTCGCGGATCACCCAGTCGATCGGCGACAGCCCGGTGGCTTCGAGAAACTGTCGCTGCAAGGTGCGTTGGCTCAGTGCGGCGCGTTCGGCCAGGCTAGCCAGCGTGTGCGGTTGATCGAGATGGCTGCGGATCCATTCGGTGAGCACCGCAAGCCGGTTCGGTTCGCCGAGCGGGATCGAGCGGTTGACCAGCTGGCTGCGCTCGCCATCGCGCCACGGCGCCAGCACCAGCCGCTGCGCGACCAGGTTGGCCACATGCGTGCCGTAGTCCTTGCGCACCATGTGCAGCAGCATGTCCATGCCGGTGGCCGAACCGGCCGAGGTGAGAATGCTGCCGGTGTCGACATACAGCACGTTGGCGCGCACCTCGATGGCGGGGAAGCGGCTGGCGAGCAGATCGGTGAGCCGCCAGTGGGTGGTGGCGCTGCGGCCATCCAGCAGGCCGGCATAGGCGAGCACGAAGGCGCCCGAGCAGATCGAGGCCAGACGCGCGCCGCGTGCATGGGCGGCGCGCAGTTTGTCCAGCAATGCAGCCGGCGGGCATTCGTCGGGATTGCGCCAGCCGGGGATCACGATCACGTCCGCATCGTCGAGCTGGTCCAGCGTGGCTGGTGGTTGCAGCAGGCAGCCCCCCAGCGTTTTCAGCGCACCCGGTTCGCACGCGCACACCAGGCTGCGATACCACTCCACCTCCAGCTCCGGGCGCTGCGGTGCGAACAGGCCGACTGCACAGCCGAACTCGAACAAGCCCAGTTGCTGATAAGCCAGGATCGCGACCAGGGGCGCGGCGGTGACGTGGGGGGACGCGCGTTCGCTGATTTCGCTCATGGTGCGCATTAAGCCGCGTTTGCAGCGCCTGACGACGCTGCAAGGCGCCTGCGGTGGTGACGAGTGGTTGTGACCACATCGCCGATGGATATGTGGCCGGCACGATTGCAGGGCAGCAAGCGCGTGCGTGCGCTGAGTCGGCGCGCGTTGACGGTGAGCGTGCGATGCCATTCGCGCGGCAGTGCGCTTTTGTGCGTGGCGCGCCTGCATAACCCAAAGCAGTCAGGTCATTGCCAACGGCCATTTCGCTGGCCGCATCTGACCGGACATTGTCGATTTCTGGCGCGATCTGCGCGGCGGCGGTCACTAGGCTGGAAACACCACGCATCGCCTTGGTGCCGATGCTTCCACGTAGCGAGGACGCCACCCCCCATGTCCGATTTGTCCGCCTCCCCTGTGTCCGCCTCCAAACCGATTCTGTTGTTGCTGGAACATGAGTTCGAAGATCCCAGTTTTGCCGGGCAGCGTTTTTTCTGTCGGCACGGCTTGTTGCTGGAAGGCGCGCTGTCGGGCATCGATGGATTGCGCGACCGGCTGGAAGTGCGCCGGGTCGGCTTCCCGCGGCCGCGTCGCGACGTGATCGGGCTGGTGGGTGAGAGCGATCAATCGCTACCCAAGCTGGTGTTGCCTTCGGGTGTGCACAGCAGCCACGCAAGCGGCGAGCACGCCACACGGCAATACGTCTCCGGCAGCGAGCCGATCCTCGCCACGTTGGCGGAGTTGTACGCCATTCCTCAGCTGCATCCCTGACAACCGGCGCCAACACCTGGCGCGTCAATCGCCTCGATCGCAACGCGCGCGCTCACGCAATCACCGACACGTCGCGCTGGCGGCGGTCCTCTTCTTCCAATGTGGCAGGGCAATGAGCTATCTCCTCAGCATTCTCGACAAGAGCTACATCCCCGACGGCGGTACGGCGGCGCAGGCGCTGCGCGACAGCGTGGCATTGGCGCAGCTGGCCGAAGCGCTGGGCTATCACCGTTACTGGTTTGCCGAGCACCACGCCACCACGCAACTGGCCAGCCCCGCACCGGAAGTGCTGGCGGCCTATGTGCTGGCACAGACCGCGCGCATCCGTGTCGGGACCGGTGGGGTGATGCTGCGCCACTACGCGCCGTACAAGGTGGCCGAACTGTTCAACCTGCTGGCCACGCTGGCGCCGGACCGTGTGGACCTGGGCGTGGGCAAGGCACCGGGAGGCTTGCCGGCCTCCACCCGCGCGTTGGCCGATGGCCGTCTGGGCACTGCCGATTTCGCGAGGCAATTGACCGATCTGGAAGGGTTTCTGTCGAACACGCTGCCGGCCGAGCATCCACATGTGAGCGCCATCGCCACACCGCAACCTGCACAGGGGCCGCAGCGGTTTCTGCTTGGTGCCAGCCCGGAAAGCGCACAACTGGCAGCGCAGTTGGGGTGGCGGTTCGTCTATGCCGGTCACTTCGATGGCGACCACGCGCATATCGAGCGCGCGTTCGACGCGTATCGGCGTGGCAGCAGTCTGCAGCCGTTGTTGGCGGTGGTCGCCTTTGCTGCACACACCGCCGAAGCCGCTACGCAGCAGGTCGGTGCGCTGCGGCTGTATCGCGTGCAGCTCGGTGCCGGGCAGAGCGTCAATCTGCCCAATGCGGAAGCCGCTGCCGAGTATGCGCGCCAGGTTGGGGTGAGCGATTACCGCCTGGAAGAACTGCGCCCCAGCGTGCTGTCCGGCACTGCGGAGTGCGTGCATGCGCAACTGGAACTGCTGCATCGCCGCTTCGGCGTGGGCGAGTTCGTCATCGATGCACCGGTGGCCGATGCACAGGCACGTCGCACCTCGCTGGAATTGCTCGCACGCACCGCACCACACGCGGCTGCACGCAGCGGGCGCGATGCACCGGCCCGCACGGTGGCGCAGCCCATTGCCGAACACGCGTTGTCGTGATGCCGAAGCCTGCGGCCAGTGCCGCACCGCGATCTATCGCACTACCGACGTTCTTCTTTCCACAAGGATTACCGCGATGAGCACTACGCCACGTCCCATCCCGTTCGGCATCATGTTGCATGGCGCCGGTGGCCATATGAATGCCTGGAAGCATCCGTCGGTGCCGGCCGATGCCAGCGTCAATCTGGCGTATTACATCGCCACCGCACGCAAGGCCGAAGCCAGCGGGATCGCGTTCGCCTTCGTCGCCGACGGGCTGTACATCAACGAGAAATCGATTCCGCATTTTCTCAATCGTTTCGAGCCGATCACCATCCTGTCGGCGCTGGCCACCGCCACCACCACGATTGGTCTGGCCGGCACCTTGTCCACCTCCTACAGTGATCCGTTCACGGTGGCGCGCCAGTTCGCTTCGCTGGATCTGATCAGTGGCGGACGTGCCGGCTGGAACGTGGTGACCTCGCCGCTGGAAGGCTCGGCACGCAACTACAGCCGCGCCCATCCCGAGCATGCGCTGCGCTATCAGATCGCCGACGAATACCTGGAGGTGGTGCAGGGTTTGTGGGATTCGTGGGACGACGATGCGTTCGTGCGCGACCGCGTGGGCGGTGCGTTTTTCGATGCAGACAAATTCCGTCGCCTCGACCACAAGGGACGTTTCTTCCAGGTCGAAGGGCCGTTGAACATCCAGCGCTCGCCGCAGGGGCAGCCGGTGATCTTTCAGGCTGGCGCTTCCGATGATGGGATTGGGTTGGCCGGCAAATATGCCGATGCGGTGTTTACCCATGCGCCGTCGCTGGACGACACGCGTGCGTTCACCCAGCGGGTCAAGAATGCGGCGATCGCGCATGGCCGTAGCGCGGCTGACGTGAAGATCTTCCCCGGCATCGGGCCCATCGTCGGCAACACGGCCGAAGAAGCCGAAGCCAAGTACCAGCAGATCGCCGCACTGGCCGATATCGACGAGGCGCTGGCGTATCTGGGGCGCTTTTTTGACCACCACGATTTCAGCCAGTACGCCCTGGATGCGCCGTTCCCGGAGCTGGGCGATATCGGTGCCAACAGCTTCCGTTCCACCACAGACAAGATCAAACACGATGCGCGCACGCAGGGATTGACGCTGCGTCAGGTGGCGCTGGAAGCGGTGAGCCCGCGGCCGCAGTTCATCGGCACCGGCGAGCAGGTGGCCGACGCGTTGATCCGCTGGTTCGATGCCGGCGCCAGCGACGGTTTCATCCTTGGGTTCCCGGTGCAGACGCAGGGCCTGGACGATTTCGTGGCGCAGGTGTTGCCGGTGCTGGAAGCGCGCGGCTATTTCCAACGCACGCCGCCCGGTGTGACGCTGCGCGATCACCTTGGGTTGCCATACAAGGCCAGCCGTTACGCGCCAGTGGCCGATGCCGCGCGCAAAGCCGGTTGAGGGAGCAGGCCATGTCCGTGTTGTCGGCAAGCACCCATCCGCATCCGTCCATCCGCATCGCCGCGTTCGCCGAAGAAGCGATCGCGCTGCGGCATGACTTCCATCGTCATCCGGAGCTGGCGTTCGAAGAACACCGCACCAGTGCGCGCATTGCCGGGCTGTTGTCGGATTGGGGCTACACCGTCACCACCGGCGTCGGTGGCACCGGGGTGGTCGGCACGCTGGTGCGCGGCAGCGGTACACGTCGGCTCGGACTGCGCGCCGATATCGATGCCTTGCCGATCACCGAAGATTCCGGCCTGGACTACGCCAGCGGCACGCACGGTTTGATGCATGCCTGCGGGCATGACGGCCACACCGCGATCCTGCTGGCGGCGGCGCATTACCTCGTCAAACACGGCCGCTTCGACGGCACCTTGCAGCTGATCTTTCAGCCGGCCGAAGAGACCGGCTCGGGCGCCACGCGGATGCTGGCCGATGGCCTGTTCGAGCGTTTTCCGGTCGATGCGATCTTCGGCTTGCACAACTGGCCCGGCGTGCCGGCCGGGCGGCTGGGCTTTGTCGATGGCCCGGCGATGGCGTCGGTGGATTGGGCGTCGATCCGCGTACTCGGCAAGGGCGGCCACGGTGCCGAGCCGCATACCGGGGTGGATTCGGTGCTGGTGGCCGCGCATCTGATCACCGCCCTGCAAAGCATCGTCTCGCGCAATGTCGACCCGCGCGAGATGGCGGTGATCACGGTCGGCTCGATCCACGGTGGCAAAGCCGCCAATGTGATCCCCGACAGCGTGGACTTGAAGCTCACCGTGCGCGCATTCCTGCCGCAGGTGCGCGAGACCCTGCGCCAACGCATTCCGGCGTTGGCCGAAGCGATCGCGGCCAGTTTCGGCGCGCAGGTGCAGATCGACTTCCCGTTGGGATTTCCCAGCGTGATCAACCACACAACGGAGACCGCATTCGCACGCGACACCGCCGTGGAATTGTTCGGCGCCGATGGCGTGGTAGCCGGGCTGGCGCCGCGCACTGCGAGCGAGGACTTCGCGTTCTTGCTGCAGCAGCGCCCGGGCAGTTTCTTGTTCGTCGGCAATGGCGATAGCGCCTCGCTGCACAGCCCGCGCTACGTGTTCAACGATGCGGTGATCGCACCGGCTGCCAGCTACTGGGCGCGGCTGACCGAGCGCTTTCTCAGTGCAGAGTCCGACATCGATGCAAAGCGGGCATCGGCATGAGCGAGCAGTTCCTCTACACCTCCGTGCACGACCCGCGCGCGCAGCCGCTGTTCGATGGCCTGGAGCGCGAATACAGCAACCGCTATCGCGATGTGATCGGCCGCATCGGCGGCAGTGCGCGCGATGAGTTGCTGCGTTATCCGGCCGAAGCCTTCGCCTCGCCGCACGGTGCCTTTGTGCTGTTGCTGCGCGATGGTCAGACCATCGGCGGCGGCGCGTTCATGCGCCACCACGACGTCGATACAGCCGAGTTCAAACGCATCTGGACGCGCGATGATCTGCGTCGCCAGGGCATTGCGCGGCGGGTGCTGGAAGAGCTGGAAGCCCAGGCGATACGACAAGGGTACCGGCGCGTGTATCTCACCACCGGCTTCCGCCAACCCGAGGCGGTGCACCTGTATCTGACCCACGGCTACGCCGCGCTGTACGACCAGCAGGCCGATCCGGAAACCGTGCTGCACCTGCCGTTCGAAAAGCACTTGCCGGTGCCGCTGCCGGTGCGCGCGCTGCGGCCTTCTTCCCTTTCGACGCAGACGCCATGAGCAGCCAGACCCTTCCCGAACTCGACCGCCGCACCGCCGCAGCCACGCGCGAGCAACGCAGCGCACCGCGCATCGTGCCGGCCCGGCATCCGTTGCAGACCGGCGGCACGCTGGTGGCGATCCTGTTGATCCTGGTGGTGCTGCAATCGGTGCTCGGCAACCCGCGCTGGGGCTGGGACGTGTTTGCCGAATGGTTCTTCGCCGAACCCGTGCTGGCCGGGCTGGGCCGCACGCTCTTGCTGACCGCACTCGGCGCGCTGTTCGGCTTTGCGCTGGGCACCTTGCTTGCCCTGGCGCGCGTGTCCGGGTCGCCGTTGCTGGCCGGCGTGTCGTGGGGCTATGTGTGGTTGTTCCGCTCGATCCCGCTGCTGGTGCTGTTGCTGTTGCTCAACAACCTGGGCTATCTCTACGCCACCATCAGCCTCGATGTGCCGTTCACCGGCATTACGCTGTTTTCGTATCCCACCACCGCGTTGATCAGCCAGTTCGCCGCAGCGGTGCTGGGCTTATCGTTGAACCAGGCCGCGTTTTCGGCGGAGATCATTCGCGGTGGCATTTTGTCGGTCGACCAGGGCCAGTTCGAAGCCTCTGCGGCATTGGGCTTGCCGCGCGTGCGGCAGATCCGCCGCATCGTATTGCCGCAGGCGATGCGCACCATCTTGCCGGGCGCCTTCAACGATGTGATCAACCTCGCCAAGGGCACCTCGGTGGTCTACATCCTGGCGTTGCCGGAGTTGTTCTACACCATCCAGGTGATCTATCGGCGCAACCTGGATGTGGTGCCGCTGCTGATGGTGGCGACGGTCTGGTACCTGGTGATTCTCACCTTGCTGTCGTTGCTGCAGGCGCAGGTGGAACGTCGCTTCGCACGCGGTGCATTGCGTGAATTGCCCTCGCGCCGCCGCGGCTGGTGGCAGCGTTCAGCCATTGCAGCCACGCAGCCGGTGGCAGCCGTCGATGCCGTTGCCGATGCGGTGGCGGTGGGCCGCGGTGCGGTGGTCAGGATCCAGGGCGTGACCAAGCATTACGGCGAGCAGCGCGTGCTCGATGCGGTGGACCTGGAGCTCCCCGCCGGCAGCGTCACCGCCATCATCGGCCCGTCCGGCGCGGGCAAGTCCACGTTGCTGCGCACCATCAATCATCTGGAACGCGTGGATGCCGGGCATGTCACCGTCGATGGCGAGTTGATCGGCTATCGCCGCGTCGGCGACAGCCTGCACGAACTGCGCGAAGCGGAGATCCGCCGCCGCCGCGCCGACATCGGCATGGTGTTCCAGAACTTCAACCTGTTCCCGCATCTGACCGCGCTGGAGAACGTGATGGAAGCGCCGATCGCGGTGCGCGGTATCGCGCCCGAACAGGCGCACCTGCAGGCGCAGGCATTGCTGGCCCGTGTTGACCTGGCCGACAAGCTGGATGCGTACCCACGTCAGCTCTCCGGTGGGCAGCAGCAACGCGTGGCGATCGCGCGTGCCTTGGCGCTGCGGCCGAAGGTGCTGCTGTTCGACGAACCCACCTCGGCGCTGGACCCGGAGCTGGTCAACGAAGTGCTGGAAGTGATCGAAGAACTGGCGCGCTCGGGTACCACGCTGGTGATCGTCACCCATGAGATCGGCTTTGCGCGCCGCGTGGCCGACAGCGTGGTGTTCATGGAACACGGCCGGGTGGTCGAAGCCGCGCCGCCGGAGCGGCTGTTCAGCGCGCCGGCGCATCCGCGTACCGCCGAGTTCCTGGCCAAGGTGCTGTGAGTGCGCGCAGCGCTGCAGCTTGCGTGCCGGGCCATCGCGCGCTGATGACGGGCCGTTCAAGCAACGCCTTTCCGCACATCGCGTTTGCGGGCACCACCTGTTCAAGCGCGACTTTTCCAAGCAGTACCTTCTCAAGGATGTCCGCATGACCCAGCCCCCCGCGTCCCGCCGCCGCCTGTTCAACATCGCCGCCATCGTGGTGCTGCTGGCGATCGGCATCGCTGCGATCCTGTTGACGCGCAAGCCGGCCAATGAGGCGCAGGCCACCACGCGCAAACCCGCCGCCACAGAACTGCCGCCGCTGCAGGCACCGCCGGACCAGGCCGCCATCGCCCTGCTGCCGGCCGGCCATCGCTTCGTCAAACCCGGCGCGCTGACCGTGGCCACCGTGGCGGCAGCGTTGCCGCTGGGCGACTACGCCGCGGATGGCAAGCAGGTGATCGGCGTGGAGCCGGACATCGCGCGTCTGGTCGCAACCGCGCTGGGGCTGCAATTGAATCTGGTGCCGGTGGCGTGGGCGGACTGGCCGCTGGGGCTGGAATCGGGCAAGTACGACGCGGTGATCGCCAATGTCACCGTCACCGAGCTGCGCAAGCAGAAGTTCGATTTTTCCAGCTACCGCTATGACCTGCTTGGCATCTACACGCGCAGCGATGGGCCGATCAAACAGATCACCCAACCCAGCGATGTGGCCGGCTTGAAGGTGGTGGTGGGCGCCAGCACCAACCAGGACCAGATCCTGCGCCACTGGGATGCGCGCAATGTCGCGGCGGGACTGAAACCGGTGGAGTTTCAGTATTTCGACGATGCGGTGGTGGGGCGGTTGGCGGTGATCACTGGGCGCGCCGATGTCTCGTTCGAGCCCAATGCCACCGGCGCGTATGCCGCGCGCGACGGCAAGGTGCGCCGGGTAGGGCTGTTCCCCGGTGGGTGGCCGCAGGCGGCGGCCATTTCGGTGACCACGCGCAAGGGCAGCGGCCTGGCCGAGGCGATCACCCAGGCAATCAACGCGCAGATCGACAGCGGTCTGTATGCCAAGGCGCTGGCACGCTGGAACCTGGCCGAAGAAGCGGTGCCGCGCTCGCAGACCAATCCGCCGGGGCTGGGCGAGTTGTAGATAGCGCGCTGCCATATCGGTGGCACTGGGCACACGCGTTGGCGAGCAACCGGCCAGGGGCCGACGCTGCACAGATGGATGTGCAGCGTCGGCCCCTGGCCGGGTAGCGCGATCACTTCGCCCCACCCGTCCAATGGCATGGCGGAGTTGCGTCGCTGACGCATCGTGACTTCATGAGAGCAGGTCATTCGCTCGAATCCCCCGGAGAATGCAATGACTTCCTCACCTCGACGTGCGGGCACGTCAGCGGCCGCGTCCTAGATGCCGGCCATCACTTCCGAGCGCGCGGCCTGGCTGGCGACGCAGATCCTGCCGCATGAGCCGGCGCTGCGGCGCTGGCTGCGCAAGCACGCGCCTGGCACCGTCGATTGCGACGATGTGATCCAGGAGACCTACGCCATCCTGGCCGGGCTGGGCGAGGTGGGCCATATCGCCAACCCGCGCGCCTATCTGTTCACCGCCGCGCAGTCGGTGCTGTTGCAGCAGGTGCGGCGCGCCAGGATCGTTTCGATCGAAAGCGTGGCGGAAATCGAGCGCCTGGACATCACACAGGACGAGCGCTCACCCGAGCGCCACGCCATTGCCGGTCAGGAGCTGCGCCGCATCGGCGAAGCGCTGTCGGCACTGCCGGACAAATGCCGCCAGGTATTTCTGCTGCGCAAGGTCGATGGACTGTCGCAGCGCGAGATCGCCACGCGGCTCGGAATCAGCGAGAACACCGTGGAAAAACACATCGTGAAGGGATTGCGTTTGCTGATGGCCCGCATGGGCCGCACCCGCGTCTCCGCACCGGCCGCCGTTCACGACGCGCAGGCCACACGCCTGGCCGACCCGCAGCGTGGCACCTGAGCATGCGCACCATCGACGACATTGCCGCCGCCTGGGTGGGACGCGAGGACGGCGACCGGCTCACGCCGGCCGAGTGCGCGCAGCGCGACCGTTGGCTGGCCGCAGACGTGCGCCATCGCGGGGCGTATGCGCGTGCGCATGCGGTGCATCTGCATTTCGATCGCGCGCGTGCGTTGGGGCAGGGCTTTGCAGTACAGAGCCAGGCCAGGCGCGTGCGTGCGCGCCGACGCGGTGCCTGGTTGGCCGCGCTTGCGGCCAGCGTGGTCGCCGCAGCCAGCGGCATGCTGGTGCTGCAGCAACCCATGCGCATGAATCGCATGCCCAGTGAGGCCGTGGCGGGCAGCGGCACGCCCGGCAGCGGCCATCACCTCACCCGCATCGGCGAGGTGCTGCGGCTGCCACTGGCAGACGGCTCGGCAGTGACGCTCAACTCCGGCTCGGAAGTGGTGGTGGAGTACCGCGCCGACCGGCGTCAGATCCAGCTGCTGCGTGGCGAGGCCTTGTTCGATGTGGCCAAGGATCGCCATCGCCCGTTCGTGGTGATGGCGGCCGGCTCGGAAGTGCGTGCGGTCGGCACCAGCTTCAGCGTGCGCCGCCGGCAGGACGATGCAGTCAAGGTCCTCGTGCGCGAAGGCACCGTCGAAGTGGATGCCGACCAGCGCGCACCGCAACGGGTGGCAGCCAACATGTTGGCGATGGTCAGCCCGACGCGGGCAGTGCAGCTGCAGCCGCTGGATGCGCAACGCGTGCAGCAGCTGTTGGTCTGGCGCGACGGCATGATCGCCTTCGATGGCGACACGCTGGCGCAGGCCGCTGCCGAATTCGCCCGCTACAACGACATGCGCATCCTGATCGACGACCCCGCTGTGGCGCGACGCACCGTGGTCGGCCTGTACTCGGCCAACGATCCGGAAGGCTTCGCACGCTCTGTCGCACTGAGCATGGGCCTGCAGATCGAACACACCCGTGGCGGCATCCATCTGCGCGGGGCAATCGCGCAGTGATGTGCATGGCCGTGCGTCACCTGATGCGATGTCCATGGCGGAAAAGCGGCGGCGACGCATCGAACACAAAGGGGAGCCAGACAGCAACGGTGACAGCGATCAAACAGCGGCGCACGCGCGCCCGCGGAGAACAGTGATGCAGGCAGCAACAAGGCGTTTGAGCAAGGCCATCGGCACGGCCGTGGCGATGATGGCAGCGGGCCATGCGTTGGCCGCCTCACCGCAGGGGCGCACGTTCTCGCTGCCGGAGAGCAATGCCGTGGTGGCATTGCCGGAGTTCGCACGGCAGGCCGGCGTGCAGATCGTGGCGCCGGGCGAGTATCTGCAGCAGGTGCGCACGCCGGCAGTGCAGGGCACGCTGGAATCGCGCGCGGCACTACGGCAATTACTGACCGGCACCGGATTGAGCGTGGTCGAAGACGACGGCGAGCGCATCACGCTGGCCTCGGCGCAGCCGATGACCGCCGCCTTGCACGGCCATCCCGGCGTGGGCTATGCACAAGTGGACGCACCCGCCGCCGCGCCGCCCGCAGACGCCGCAGTCGGCAATCTTGACGCGGTGGTGGTCACCGGCGCGCGCGGCGTGCAGCGCACCGTCACCGAAAGTCCTACCCCGATCGATGTGATCGGCGCGGCGGAACTGGAAAAGACCGGGCGCCCGGGTCTGCTCTCGGCGCTCAACGATCTGGTGCCTTCGTTCAATGCGCCGGCCAAATCCGGCAACGGCACCTCGTATGTGATCGCCACCGGCGGGCTGCGCGGGCTCAATCCGGATCACACCCTGGTGCTGGTCAACGGCAAGCGCCGCCACCGCACTGCCAGCATCAATATCGCCGGTATCGTCGGCCGCGGTTCGGTGCCGGTGGACATGAGCCTGATCCCGGTCTCGGCGGTGGACCATATCGAAGTGCTGCGCGACGGCGCCGCCGCGCAATACGGCTCGGATGCGATCGCCGGTGTCATCAACATCCTTCTCAAATCCGATGCCGACGGCGGCAAGGCCGACATCCTGTGGGGCCAGAACATCGACCGCGCCGATGGCGACAGCAGCAGCGCCAGCATCGGCAAGGGCCTGGCGCTGGGCAGCGACGGCTTCGTCTATCTGGCCGCCGACGCCCGCTATCAACAGACCTCCAACCGCGCAGTGCCGGTGGCCGACAACTACCGGCTGTACTACCCGGTCAACGACCAGCCGGACCCGCGTGAGGCCACTGCCGACCGGCTGATCACACGCAACTTCGGCCAGCCCTGGCAGAAGGGCGCCAACCTGTCCTACAACGCCGAACTCGGTCTGGGCGGCGACCTGCGCGGCTATTCCTACGCCACCTACAGCCGCCGCCTGAGCGATCTGGAATGGTCGTTCCGCAATCCCAATGCCAACAACACCCTGCAGGAAATTTACCCGGACGGGTACAGCCCGCGCCTGCGCATCGACGAGACCGATTACGAGTTCACCGCCGGCATCAAGGGCCTGTGGGGCGAGTGGGATTGGGACCTGGCCACCAGCTACGGCAGCAACGCCTCCGAACGCGACGGGCTGCACACGCTCAATGCCAGCCTGGGGCCAACCAGCCCCACCGAGTTCTATCTAGGCCAGCTGACCTCCACCGACTGGACCACCAGCCTGGACATCACCCGCGGCCTGCAGCTGGCCGAGCGCCCGTTGCAGGTGTCGCTGGGCGTGCAGCACCGCTACGAAAAATACGAGATCCAGGCCGGCGAGCAGGCGGCGTATGCGGCCGGCAGCTACGTGTTTCCGGCCGGCCATCCGCGTGCCGGGCAGGCGCCGCCCCCTGGCGCGCAGGGCGCGATCACCTTCCAGCCCGACGAAGCCGGCAGCCTGCATCGCAACAGCGGCGCAGCCTATGTCGACCTGACCTGGGACGTGGCCGACAGCGTGTCGCTGGGTCTGGCCGGCCGCTACGAACGCTTCGACGATTCGGCCGGCGACACCGCAGTGGGCAAGTTCACCGCGCGCTGGGCCATCACCCCTACCTTCGCATTGCGAGGCGCGGCCAGCACCGGCTTCCGCGCGCCGGCCTTGGCGCAGGCCTTGTACGCGGCCACCAACAGCAGCTGGCGCACGCTGGATAACGGCGATCGCGAACTGTTCCTGGCCAAGACGCTGCCGGTGGATTCCCCCGCCGCGCTCGCACTCGGCGCCGAACCGCTGAAGCCGGAAGAATCCACCAACGCCAGCATCGGCTTCACCTACAACCCCAGCCGCGCGCTCAGCCTCACCGTGGACGCCTACCGCATCGATCTGGACGACCGCATCGGCATGACCGGCTACATCACCGGTGCGGCGATCACCGACCTGCTCACCCGCGCCGGCGTGTCCGGGGTCGACAGCGCGCAGTACTTCACCAACGCCATCGACACCCGCACCGAAGGCGTGGACGTGGTGGCGACCTGGCGCATGGAGGCCGGCGACTGGGGCCGGGTCAACTGGAACCTGGGCTACAACTACAACAAAACCGAGATCACCCGCATCGCCGACAACCCGGCCGCGCTGGACTCGCTGGGCGCCGGCTACGAGCTGTTCGACCGCGCCTCGCGCGGCTATCTGTCGCGCACCCCGCGCAGCAAGTTGCTGCTGGGCGGAAATTGGGTGATCGGCGACTTCGCGCTCAACGTGCGCGTGAACCGCTTCGGCAGTTTCGACGTGCTGGAAAACAACCCGGCCAACGACGAGCACGTGCCGGCCAAATGGATCACCGATCTGGAGGCGTCCTATGCACTGTCCGATCGCATCACCTGGACGCTCGGCGCCAACAACTTGTTCAACCAATACCCGAAAAACATCGGCGCGGTCGCCAGCACCGGCAGCGGTTTCTACGTCACCAGCGTGCCGTATGGCTTCACCGGCGGGTCCTACTACACCAAGTTGACGTACACCTTTTGAGGAGTGATCCAGTGCCGCAATTGTCTTTGATGCGGGCGCGTTCGCGCAGCGCTTTCACCTACGCAGGGTTGCTGTTGATCGCGCTGGCATGCGCGCCGCCGGCGGTGCTCGCCAGCAGCGGTAAAGATACCGGCGAGATCCTGTGGGATCGCTACGGCGTGCCGCATGTCTACGCCAAGACCGAGGCCGGCACCTTCTACGGCTTCGGTTGGGCGCAAACGCACAGCCACGGCAATTTGCTGCTGCATCTCTACGGCGAAGCGCGCGGCCGCGCCGCCGAATACTGGGGCGACAAATACGCCGAACAGGATCGCTGGCTGGCCACCAACGATGTCTACGCGCGCGCGCAGCAGTGGTACCGGCAGCAGGATCCGGGCTTTCGCGCCGATCTGGATGCATTCGCGCAAGGCATCAACGACTACGCCGCCGCACACCCGGAAGCGCTGGATGCCGAGGTCAAAGTGGTGCTGCCGATCACCGGCGTGGACGTGGTGGCGCATGCACACCGGTTGATGAATTACGTCTACATCGCCTCGCCTGCGAAAGTGCTGGGCGAGCCGCCCAAGGACGGCCAGGCGCGCGACGGCTCCAACGCCTGGGCGGTGATGCCCAAGAAGACCCGCGACGGCCACGCCATGCTGCTGGCCAACCCGCATCTGCCGTGGGGCAGCGGCTTTTTTACCTATTACGAAGCGCATCTCAACGGGCCCGGCGTGGATCTGTACGGCGCCACCCAGGTGGGCCTGCCGATCCTGCGTTTCGGTTTCAACAAGCAACTGGGTTTCACCAATACGGTGAACACGCTGCTGGGCCAGACCACCTACAAACTCAGCTTGTCGGGCGAGGGCTATGTGTTGGACGGCAAGGTGCTGCCGTTCAAGCGTGAGACCAGGACCTTGAAGATCCGTCAGGCCGATGGCGCGCTGAAGGAAGAGGCGCTGCAAGTTCGCCAGAGCGTGCACGGCCCGGTGTTCGAGCGTTACGACGGAGCCACCGTGGCGCTGCGCGTGGCAGGGCTGGATCGCTCCGACATGCTCAAGCAGTACTGGGACATGGGCAAGGCGCAGGACTTTGCGCAGTTTCAGCGCGCGCTGAAACAGCTGCAGGTGCCGATGTTCAACATCGTCTATGCCGACAAGGCCGGCAACGTACTGTTCCTGGACAACGGCATCCTGCCCAAGCATGCGCAGGGCGATTTGAAGTATTGGAGCGGGCTGGTGCCGGGCGATACCGCGTCCACGCTATGGAACGAGGTGCACGGCTACGACGAGTTGCCCAAGGTGATCAACCCGGCCGGCGGTTTCGTGCAGAACACCAACGACCCGCCGTGGCTGGCGAGCTGGCCGCGCGTGCTGGAACCGAGCGCATTTCCCGCGTATGTCGCACCGGTCGGGCCGATGTCGTTGCGTGCGCAGAACTCGGTAAAGATGCTGGCCGAGCACGACAACATCGACTTCGACCAGTTCGTCGCGCTCAAGCGCACCGCGCAGGCGCTGGCGGCCGATCGCACATTGCCGCAGCTGTATGCCGCGGCCGCAGACAGTACCGACCCGGACATCCTCGCTGCGATCAACGTGCTCAAGGCCTGGGACCGCCACTTCGAAACCGATAGCCGCGGCGCGTTGTTGTTCGAGGAATGGGCGCGCTTGTTCACCGGCGATGCGCGTTACCTCTCGCAAGCCGGCTACGCCACGCCGTGGTCGCTGGCCGCGCCATTGACCACACCCAGCGGTTTGAAGGACCCGGCGCTGGCGCTGCGTCAACTCAAGCAGGCCGTCGCCAGCACCAAGAAGACCTATGGCGCGATTGATCGGCCCTACGGCGAGGTGTCGCGCTTCCATCTGGGCGAGGTCGATGTGCCTGGCCGCGGCGGTTTCGGCAATCTGGGCGCGTTCGATGTGATCACCTGGAACCCACCCAATAAACAGGGCCAACGCCTGCCGCAGCACGGCGAAACCTGGGTGTCGCTGGTGGAGTTCTCCACGCCCATCAAGGCCAAGGGCTTGATGAGTTACGGCAACGCCAGCCAGCCCGGCTCGGCGCACATCAGCGACCAGCTACAACTGCTATCCAAGGGCGAGTTCCGCACCTTGTGGACCACCCGCGAGCAGGTCGAACAGCACCTGGAATCGCGCACCGATTTCTGATCATCGCCTTCCGACGATGGCAACACCTGAAGCCGCCACCCGGCATCACTGCCTGACATCCCAGCATCCAAGGACACTGCCCATGCGCACCTTTCTGACCACCGCCTTGTTCGCCATCGCAACGCTGACCGCCACCTCCACCGCATTCGCGGCCGATCCGCACGATGGCGCCTGGACGTTGGTGGAATCCAAATCCAACTGGAGCGACGGCAAGTTTCCCAAGGGCATGCGCCTGACCATCAACGTGCAGTTCTCCGACAACCGCATCGAGTACCACTCCATCAACACCACCCGTCCGGCCACCCCGTACAAGGTCGATTACGTCACCACGCTCGATGGCAAACCCAGCCCACTCAACGAGCAGGCGCGCTTCAACCAGATCGCGGTGAGCAAGACCGGTGCCGACACTTACCAGATCCTCAAGATGAAGGACGACGACGTGATCGTGGGCGAGTTCTGGACGTTTTCTGCCGACGGCAAGACGCTGATCCGCAATGGCGTGGGCAAGTCGCCGGAAGGCAAATCCAAGGCCTATCACGAGTTCTTCGAGCGCAAGTGACGCGTTGGTGCGTGGTCGCAGGCGCTGATGTCTGCGACTGCGCATCGCGGCGCCCCGCGCCACGCGTTCTGCGCAGAGATCGGCCGATCCCTGCGCGGCTATGATCGATTCCCCCCACCTTCTGCGAGCCGCCATGACCCTGCACCGCCTGTGCACCGCCATCTTCCTGAGTCTGGCCGTGGCCGCACCCAGCCACGCGTTGGAGTTTTCCAAGGCCGAGCTGGCGCGCGCCACTGCGTTGCAACAGCGGCTGGTCACGCTGGATTCGCATCTGGACACGCCGGCCAATCTGGAGCGCCCCGACTTCGACGTGTTGCAGGCGCATGCCGGCAATCGCTTGTCGCAGGTGGACTACCCGCGCATGCTCGCAGGCGCGCTCGATGGCGGCTTCTGGGCGGTCTACACCGGGCAAGGCGATCGTAGCGCGGCGGCGCATTTGCGCGATCGCGATGCCGGCCTGCAGCGGCTGTTGAAGATCCACACGCTGCTGGCCGCGCAACCGCAGCGCTTTGCCTTCGCCACCACGCCTGTCGATGCCGCGCGCATCAAGGCCGATGGCAAGCGGGTGGTGTACATCAGCATGGAAAACGCCAGCCCGCTGGTGGCCGACCCTACGCTGCTGAGCTTCTATTACGCGCAGGGCCTGCGCCTGATGAGCACCGTGCATTTTCTCAACAACGAGTTCGCCGACTCGGCCACCGATTCCAAGGGCCCGGAGTGGAAGGGCTTGAGCCCGGCCGGCAAGCAACTGGTGCAGCAGGCGCAGGCGCTGGGCATCGTGATCGATCAATCGCACGCCTCCGATGCGGTGTTCGATCAGTTGATCGCGCTATCGCCGGTGCCGATCGTGCTCTCGCACAGCGGCGCGCGTGCGGTCTTCAACCATCCGCGCAATATCGACGACGCACGGCTGAAGGTGCTGGCCCAGCACGGCGGCGTGATCCAGGTGAACTCCTACGGCGGCTATCTGGTCGACAGCGGCGCCAGCCCCGAGCGCAAGGCCGCCGAAAAGGCGCTGACCGATCAGTACGGCGGTTGGGAACACGTCAAGATCGCCGACGGCACCGCCCTGAGCGCCGCACTCAAGGAGCTGGACGCGCGCTACCCGATCAAGCGTGCCACCGAAGAGGATTTCTTCGCCCATCTGGAGCATGTGCTCAAGCTGGTCGGGCCGGAGCACGTCGGCATCGGCATGGACTGGGACGGCGGCGGTGGCGTGGTCGGCCTGGAAGACGTCTCCAAGCTCCCGCGCATCACCGCCTGGCTGCTGCGCAAGGGCTACACCGAACAGCAGATCGCCGGCATCTGGGGCGGCAACCTGTTGCGGGTGATGGGCCAGGCGCAGGCGTATGCGGCGGGGAATCGGGCAGCGGGAGTGGGGAACTAGGGCCGGGATTTGGGATTTGGGATTGGGGAGTCGGGATTCGCAAAGCCGAAGCGATCCATCGTGCGGGGGCTGCTGGGTGCTGCGTCGGGCCTGGCGGTGGGGTGCCGGCTTGGCCGTGGTGCAGCGCTGGGGTAAAGACGCGTTGCTGCTGCGGCTTTCCCGCCGGATTGGCTGATCGGGGCGCGCGAGGACCGTCAGCGCTAGCTGTCATGCAGGTAGTCGCATAAGCGGCTGGCCGCGCCCGAATCGGGGCGGCCAGCCCTGCACCAGCAGCATGGTCGCCGTGGCACTCCGAGCCCGGCACATGCCGAGATGCTTGATGCGGATTTGGGCATTTGCACAAAAATCAGCGCCCAGCTGCCCATAGACAGGCAGCATCCTGACGATGCTTCCGGGAAAAAGCTCCAACTAGAATGCGCCGACCCCCTGTGTGGTGCCGGCACCGCTGCGCCGCGCACTGGTTGGCCCACCGACTGCTGGAGCGTGCGATGACCCAAGCCACCCGGCCCCTGCCGCCCCCCGACGGTATGGGCCCGACCTACCGCAAGATCCTGTGGCGGCTGATCCCGTTCCTGTTCGTCTGCTACCTGTTCAATTACCTGGACCGGGTCAACGTCGGCTTCGCCAAGTTGCAGATGCTCGGCGACCTAGGCATGAGCGAGACCGTGTACGGGTTGGGTGCGGGCATCTTCTTCATCGGCTACCTGGCCTGCGGGGTGCCGAGCAATCTGATCCTGCAGCGCATCGGCGCGCGCCGCTGGGTGGCGATCATGATGGTCAGCTGGGGCCTGCTCTCCACCTGCCTGATGTTCGTGCGCACCCCGGCCGGCTTCTACACCCTGCGCCTGCTCACCGGCGCGGCCGAGGCCGGCTTCTTCCCGGGCATCGTGTTGTATCTGACGCGCTGGTTTCCGCGCGCCCAGCATGGCCGGGTCATGACCGTCTTCATGTCGGCCATTCCGATCTCCGGCGTGCTGGGCGGGCCGTTGTCGGGCTGGATCCTCAGCCACTTTTCGGCCGGGCAGGGCGGTTTGGCTGGCTGGCAGTGGATGTTCCTGCTGCAGGGCCTGCCGACCGTGCTGCTGGGCATCGGGGTGTGGTTCCTGCTCAGCGATGGCGTGCAGCAGGCGACCTGGCTGGATGCGCAGGAGAAACAGGCACTGACCCGCGCGCTGCAGGACGACGAAGCACGCAAACCGGCCGGCGCCTCCACCTCGCTGGGCGCGGTGCTGCGCAACCCGGCGGTGTGGATGTTGGGCACGGTGTACTTCTGCATCCAGAGCGGGGTGTATGCGATCAACTTCTGGCTGCCCTCGATCATCCAGGGCAGCGGCGTCACCGACCCGACCCGGATCGGCCTGATGAGCGCCATCCCGTATCTGGCCGCAGCGGTGTTCATGGTGCTGATGGGCCGCTCGGCCGACCGCCGCGGCGAGCGCCGCTGGCATCTGGTGATCCCGTTGCTGATGGGCGCAGCAGGGCTGTGCATCGCCGCCAGCGTCACCGACAACCTGGGCCTGGCCCTGTTCGGCATGACCCTGGCCACGATGGGCGCGGTCAGCGGGCTGCCGCTGTTCTGGCCGCTGACCAACGGCTTTCTTACCGCCGCCGCCGCGGCCGGCGGGCTGGCGCTGATCAACTCCACCGGCCAGGTTGCCGGCTTCGTCAGCCCGTATCTGGTGGGCTGGATCAAGGACACCACCCACAGCACCGAGCTGGCGCTGTACGTGCTGGCCGGCGCCATGCTGCTGGGCGCCGCGCTGGTGCTGCGGGTGCCGGCACGCGCGGTGAACCAGTGATGCGTCCATTCAAGCGAGTGCCCTCATGAAGATCGTCATCGCCCCCGATTCCTACAAGGAAAGCCTGTCCGCGCTGGAGGTGGCCACCCAGATCGAGGCCGGCTTCCGCGAGGTGTTCCCCGACTGGCAGTACCGCAAGGTGCCGGTCGCCGATGGCGGCGAAGGCACGGTCGACGCGCTGGTGGCCGCCACCGGCGGGCGGGTGATCGCCTGCACGGTCAGCGGCCCGCTCGGCACCCCGGTGCCGGCATTCTTCGGCCTGACCGGCGACGGCCGCACCGCCGTGATCGAGATGGCCGCCGCCAGCGGCCTGGCGCTGCTGCCACCGGCCGAACGCGCGCCGCTGCGTACCAGCACCGCGGGGGTGGGCGAATTGATCCTGGCCGCGCTGGATGCCGGCGCGCGGCGCTTCATCATCGGCATCGGCGGCAGCGCCACCAACGACGGCGGCGCCGGCCTGGCGCAGGCGCTGGGCGTGCGGCTGCTGGATGCGCAAGGCGCGCCGATCGGCCCGGGCGGCGGCGCGCTGGCCGCCCTGGCGCGCATCGAGACCGAAGGCCTGGACGTGCGCCTGCAGGACTGCCAGTTCGAGGTGGCCTGCGATGTGGACAACCCGCTGATCGGCCCCACCGGCGCCTCGGCGGTGTTCGGCCCGCAGAAGGGTGCCACTCCCAGCATGGTGCGTCAGCTCGATAGCAACCTGCAGCACTACGCCAACCTCCTGCAGCGCGACCTGGGCGTGCAGCTGCACGATCTGCCCGGCGGCGGTGCGGCCGGCGGCCTGGGCGCGGCGTTGGTGGCGTATCTGGGCGCGCAGCTGCGGCCCGGCGTGGAGATCGTCGCGCAGGCGCTCGGGCTGGATGCGCTGGTCGCCCAGGCCGATCTGGTCATCACCGGCGAAGGCCGCCTGGACAGCCAGAGCCTGCACGGCAAGACCCCGGTGGGCGTGGCGCGGGTGGCGCAGCGGTATGGCAAGCCGGTGATCGCCATTGCCGGCTGCCTGGGCAACGGCGCCGCGCTGCTGCATGGCCACGGCATCGATGCCATGTTCGCGGTGGTGCATCGCGCCTGCACGGTGGAACAGGCGCTGGCCGAAGCTGCCAGCAACGTACGCATTGCCGCGCGCAATGTGGCGGCGGCGCTGCAGGTGGGCAGGGCGTTGGCGCAGGTGCCTGCAGTCGAAGAAGGCCGCTGACGGCAGCGCACGGATGCCTCACGCCGGCCCTCCTCGTGCCTGCCCCACTGCAGCCCATCGGCGCGCGCGACATGCCTGGCGCCTGCAGGGTGACGGCGCGACGCGGCGCGTTGCCGGCGTGACTGCCACCGATTCCGGGAAGTTGGCTGCTCACTCACGACGGGTGCGCAGCGCGCCGCATCTTCGCCTGACGCATCTGAATCGAACCCCGTGCGGCACAGGCTGTCAGCAACGGCGGTAGAAGCACCCGCCGCCGCCGCACCCTGCACAGTCACACCCGTGTCGAACATGTACGCGCCGACCATGGCACCGTGACCTCCCTCGACCGCGTCAACAGACCCCAGCCCATGCTTACGCTCGACCGCACCCTGGCGCAGTCCATCGTCGACCGCGCGATGACCATCATCGACGGCAACGTCAATGTGATGGACCACACCGGCGTCATCATCGCCAGCGGCGAGCCGGCGCGCATCGGCCAGTTACACGAGGGCGCGCTGCTGGTGCTGTCCCGACAGGGCCGGGTGGAGATCGATGCGGCGCTGGCGCAGCAACTGGATGCAGTGCGGCCGGGCGTGAATCTGCCGCTGATCGTGGATGGCCGCATCGTCGGCTGCGTCGGGCTCACCGGCGACCCGCAGCGGATCGGGCAACAGGCCGAACTCGTGCGCATGGCCGCCGAAGCCATGCTGGAACAGGCCGGCCTGTTGCGCCTGCTGGCCCGCGACGCGCGCCTGCGCGAAGAAGTCACGCTTGGCCTGATCCGCGCCGACGGCCCGACCCCGGCACTGGCTGGCTGGGCCGAGCGGCTCGGCATCGCGCTCGACCTGCCGCGCGTGGCCGCCGTGATCGAAGTGGAAAGCGACACCCTGGATCTGGACGCCATGCTGGTGGAGCTGCAGCGCCTGCACACGCTGCTGTCCACGCCCGAACGCGGCAACCTGATCGCCGCCACCGCGCTCAACGAACTGGTGGTGCTCAAGCCGGCGCTGGACCGCCGCGGCCACTGGGACGTGGGCGAACAACGCCGCCGCGCGCACACCTTGCTCGAGCGCATGCGCGCCAGCAGCCCGCTGCGGATCCGTCTCGCCCTGGGCCAGTATTTTCCACAGCCCAACGGGCTGGCGTTGTCGCACCAGGTCGCGCGCACCACCATGCGCATCGGCAAGGCGCGCGCGCCGCAGGCAGATGCGTTTTTCTACGACGACTATCGCCTGCCAGTGCTGGTGGACGACCTGCGTCAGGCCTGGCAGGCCGATGAACTGCGCAAGCCGCTGCAGGCCCTGCTGGCACAGGAACGTCGCAGCCAGTTGTTGAAGACCCTGTCGGCCTGGTTCGGCGCCGGCATGCGCATGGCGCCCACCGCCAAGGTGCTGGGCATCCATCGCAACACCCTGGATTACCGCATGCAGCGCATCCAGCAACTGTGTGCGGTGGACCTGAGCACTACCGACGATTGCATGCGCCTGTATCTGGCCTTGCAGATGCGCGACGACAGCGCCGCCACCGAGGCGAAGACGGACGCCAGTGCCACCGGCTGAGGTGGCGCAACGGCCGCAGCGTCGGCGCACACGCGCGTACCTGTGCGATAGCGCACGGAACCCCGCATCGCCAGTCCCTGCCAGGTATGCCCACTCAGCTAGACTGAACGCATTGCCCGGGGCACGAGCGAGCTCTCCGTTGAATCAGTGCGACACCGCCGTGTCATCCACCGCCAGCGAGGCCGAGCGCCTTGCGCGTCTGGCGTTGTTGCAGGTGGTCGACACCGACGCCGAACCTTTCTTCGATGCGCTGGCCGCGGCCGCGCAGGCGATCGCCGGCACCCCGATCGCGCTGGTGTCGCTGGTGGACGAGCGCCGGCAATGGTGGAAGGCCAATATCGGCCTGCCCGGCGTCTCCGAAACCCCTCGCGAACTGGCGTTCTGCGCCTACACCATCCAGGGCGATGCGGTGATGGAAGTGCGCGATGCGCCGGCCGATCCGCGCTTCTGCGACAACGCCCTGGTCACCGAATCGCCCGCCATCCGCTACTACGCCGGCGCGCCGATCGTGCTGCCCGACGGCTTGCGCATGGGCACCGTGTGCGTGATCGACCAGCGCCCGCGCGCGCTGGAGCCGGCGCAGCTGCAGGCCTTGCAGCAGTTGGCCAGGGTCGCCGCCGAAGGCCTGGAGCAGCGCCGCGTGATGCTGGAACGCCAGGCCGCCAACGAACAACTGCAACAGCGTGTGCGCGAGAGCGAGGCGTTTCTGGAACGTACCGGCCGGGTCGCCGGGGTGGGTGGCTGGGAAGTGGATGTGGCCAGCGGCACGCTGACCTGGTCGGATCAGACCTGCCGCCTGCACGATCTGCCTCCGGGCTACAAACCGACCTTGAACGAGGGCATCGGCTTCTACCCGCTGGAGGCACGCGCGGTGATCACCGAGGCGGTCGACGCCTGCGTGCGCGACGGCACGCCCTGGGATCTGGAGCTGCCGCTGATCAGCGCCACCGGCCGGCGCCTGTGGGTGCACAGCACCGGCTCGGTGGAGCATGTGGACGGACGCACCCGCCTGATCGGCGCAGTGCAGGACGTGACCGACCGCCATCGCGCAGTGGATGCGCTGGCCGCCAGCGAACGCAAGTTTCGCAACATGTTCCAGTACAGCCTGGGCCTGATCTGCACCCATGACATGGACGGCCGCCTGATCAGCATCAACCCGGCCGCGGCGCGCTCGCTCGGTCGCCAGGTGGAGGGCATGGAAGGCCGCGCGTTGCAGGAGTTCGTGCGCCCCGAGCGGCATGCTGCCTTGCAGGGCTATCTGTCGCGCATGGTGCTCGACGGCCAGGATGCCGGGGTGATCGAGCTGGTGGCCAGCGATGGCAGCCTGCGCCACTGGCAGTACCGCAACGTGCTGGATATCGACTCCGAGGCCACCATCGTGCTGGCGCATGCCCAGGACATCACCAACCAGTACCAGCAGGAAAAACAGCTGCTGGAATGGTCGTTCACCGACCCGCTTACCAACTGCTACAACCGCCGCTTCCTGGACGAACTGGACAAGCGCGACCCTAGCGTGCGCTGGGGCTGCATCGTGGTGGATCTGGACAAGTTCAAACTGGTCAACGACACCCATGGCCACCAGCGCGGCGACGAGGTGCTGGTGCAGATGGCGTGGTTCCTCAACCAGCCGCTACGCACCCAGGACCGTCTGGTCCGGCTGGGCGGCGATGAATTCCTGGTGCTGCTGCACCAGCCCACCCAGCCGCAACTGGACGCCCTGGCGCGCGACTACGTCGGGGCCAGCGCCGACGCACCGATCCAGTTCACCCTGGGCACCGCCTTGCGGCATGACGGCGAAGCGCTGGCGGCGGTGGTCGACCGCGCCGACCGCTCGCTGTATGCGTTGCGCCGGTCACGCCGCGGCAGCGGCCTGAGCGACCAGCGCTAGCGTCGATCAGCGGCCGCGCTGGCCCGCGCGGCCAAGCTGACTGATCCGCCACCAGATCAAGGCCTGGAGGGCTGAAACGCGTGCCGATGAATACGCGATCGCCTATCATGTAACCGTTTTCAACTACATGGTTTGGAATGGACACCTTCGATCGCACCCAGCTCAGTCCCAAGTGGCAGTTCCGTTTCGATTTCTTCGACCGTCACGGCGGCCCCAAGGAGCCGGCCTACAAGGAGGCGCTGAAGACCCTGCCGTTTGGCGAAAAGCTCAAGATCGGCATGAACTTCTATGCCTTCTTCTTCGGCGTCATCTATTTCTTCATCATCGGCCTGTGGCGCAAGGCGTTGAGCCTAATCGGCATCAGCCTCGTGCTGAGCATCGTGGCCTCGTTCCTGCCGGCCGCGTTTCAGAATGTGCTGTGGCTGCCGCTGTCGTTGTTGACCGGCATGATCGCCAACTACGCCTATTACCTGGACAAGGTCAAGGGCAGCACCAGCTGGAACCCGTTCGAAGGCATGCGCTGGATCTGAGCAACTGCGTCACCGGCGCGTCGGCCCCTCCCGCCGCCACGCCAGCGTCGCCCGGCCCGGTCACTGACCGGGCTTTTTTGTGGGCAAGCTGGAGCGCACGCGGCTACGCCGTGCGCTCACCCAGAAACCGAGCCATTCCCAGAGACATAGCCCTCCCAGCGACCAAGCCCCCAGGCACCAAGCTTCCTCAGGAACCGAACCCCTGCAGGAACCGCCCCTCTCCCCCCGGGAGAGGGGTTGGGGTGAGGGTCCGGCCCCCGACGCGCAACACGCCCAAGGGACGCCTCAACCACACGTTCACAGCGCAGCCAAATCGATCCCCAAGCCGGGCTTACCCGTCAGCACAGCTGGCACGCCTCAGAACGGCAGCCCCCCGAGCGCGCGCAACAGACCGCTTCAACACGTCTGAAGCACCCGCAAAACTGCAAGAGCCCGCACACTTTGCTGCGCCGCGGTGTGCGGCAGATGGTTGAGAATGCTTAATCTTTGCCAACACATGGCTGTGACCGCATTGAATTTAGATCGATCCAAGTAAGCCAGTCGGGCGCGAGATCGCGATCGCGTGAAGGTCGTTGCTCGAACGCAGTCGTTGTGTCTCGATCGCTGGGTGATGCCGCGGTCGACATGGATCCTCCACCTGCGGCTCCGGTCGCCCTTTCCCCCGAGGTGTCTTGCATGCTCTCTGCAGTCCCGTCCAATCGTTCCGTCTCGCAGGGTGCTCCGGCGCCATTCTGGCGCCGCGCCGCCGCCGGCCTATGTCTGCTCGGCATGGTGGTGTCCGCGCCGCTGGCCGCGCAGGATCCGGCGCAGGTCAACACCTTCATCGGCAGCAAGGACGACGGCAACACTTTCCCGGGTGCCTCGGCCCCGTTCGGCCTGGTCCAGGTCAGCCCGATCGGCGCGCACTACGCCGGCTGGCGCTACGACGACCCCAGCATCCGCGGCTTCGGCCATTCGTTCCTGTCCGGCGCCGGTTGCTGGGAGCAGGGCGGCCAGGTCTCGGTGCTGCCGGTCACCGGCCGCATCGGCCCGGGTGGCGACTTCGATACCGGCGACGCCAAGGCCTTCGACCAGACCCGCTACGCCGCCCGCTACACGCATGATGGCGAGGTCGGCCAGGCCGGCTACTACAAGGTGCGCCTGACCGACTACGGCGGCATCGACGCCGAAGCCACCGCGCTCACCCGCGCCGCCGCCGAGCGTTACACCTTCGCGCCCGGCGCCGACACCGGCCATGTGCTGGTCAACCTGGGCCAGGCCAACGACCGCCATGTGGTGATCGGCAGCCAGGTGCAAGTGATCGGCGACCGCGTGGTCGAAGGCAAACTGACCACGCAAAGCTTCTGCGGCGGCCACGAATACACCACCTGGTTCCGGCTGGAATTCGACCGCTCGTTCACCGCCCACGGGGTCTGGGGCGAAGACGGCGGCGTGCCCGATGCGCGCCACAGCATGGGCGGCGAACTCAAACCCAACGGCGCCTGGCTCAGCTTCCCGCTGGGCAAGGGCAAGGACGCACGTGCAGTGACGGTGGTCAGTGCCATCTCGCACGTGGACGCCGAAGGTGCACGCAACAACCTGCGCGCCGACGGCAGGCAGGGCGGCAAGCTGCTGGGCCTGGAGCAGATGCGCCAACGCGCGCAACAGGCCTGGCGCAAGCAACTGGCCAGCCTGCAGCTGGACGGCGCCAGCGCCGACGACCGCACCGTGGCCTACACCGCGCTGTATCACGCCCTGCTGCAGCCGCTGACCGGCAGCGACGCCGATGGCCGTTATCGTGGTTATGACGATGCCATCCACCGCGCCGACGGCTGGACCTACTACGAATATTTCTCGCTGTGGGACACCTACCGCTCGCAGAACCAGCTGCTTGCCCTGCTGCAACCGGCGCGCGCGCGCGATATCGGCCGCTCGCTGCTGGCCATCCACCAGCAAGGCGGCTGGTTACCGCGCTGGGGCTACGCCAATTACGACACCAACATCATGACCGGCGACCCGGTCACCCCGTTCCTGGTCGACCTGTGGCGCTTCGGCGCGCTGCAGGGCAACGAGGCCGAGGCCTACGCAGCGCTGCGCCAGAACGCCTTCGAACAACCGCCGACCAACTCGCGCCACTCCGGCCGCTCCGGCAATGCCAGTTACCTGGCCAACGGCTTCGTGCAGTACGACCGCGCCTTCCCCTCCAAGGGCATGGACGTGGACCCGCACCACGGCGGCTCGGCCACGCTGGAATACGCATTGGCCGACTGCGCGCTGGCGCAGATGGCACAAGCGCTCGGCCACAGTGAGGACAGCGCGCAACTACGCAAACGCGGCGGCAACTGGCACCGCGTCTGGGACGCCAGCGTGCGCGATGCCGACACCGGCTTCAGCGGGTTTCCGCGCCCCCGTCTGGAAGACGGCAACTGGTACGCGCCCTCGGACGATCACTACAGCCCGCGCTCGCAGCACGGCTTCCACGAAGGCACCGCCTGGCAATACCAGTGGCTGTTGCAGCAGGACATCCCCGGCATGCTGCAGGCCATGCACGGCAGCGAACAGGCCGGCAAGCGGCTGGACGCCTTCTTCGCCTACGACGACTTGCTCAAAGACCCGCTCACTGCTGCGCGTACGCACTGGGTAGTCGGCCCCTACAGCTACTACAACCAGTACCGCTACAACCCCAACAACGAACCCGACCTGCACGCCCCGTGGATGTACACGTTGATCGGCCAGCCGTGGAAGACCGCCACCGTGGTGCGTGCCGCGCAGCAGTTGTTCACCAACGCCCCCAACGGCGTCACCGGCAACGACGATCTAGGCACGATGTCGGCCTGGTATCTGTTCAGCGCCCTGGGCCTGTATCCGGCGGTGCCGGGCAGCGGGCAGTTCCTGCTGCACGCCCCGCGCTTCAAGCGCGCGACGCTGGACCTGGGTAACGGCAAGCGCCTGCGCATCGACGCCCCCGGCGCGGATGGCCGCGCGCTGCAATATGTGGAGGGCGTGCGTTTCAACGGCACACCGCAGCGCCAGGTGTTTCTGGATTGGGCCCAGTTGCAGCAGGGCGGCACGCTGTCGTTTGCGCTCACCAGGCAGGCGCCGACCCAAGGCTGGGGCACGCAAGCGGACGCATTACCAATCTCGTTCTGCGCCACGCCTGCAGCCGCGCAGTAACCGCAAGCATCAGGCCGACGGATAAAAGCCCCTCTCCCTGCGGGAGAGAGGTTGGGGTGAGGGTACGGGGCAAAGCCACTTACCAAGTTGGATGGCACAAGGCTTCGCCAGTACCCTCATCCGCCCTACGGGCACCTTCTCCCGGTGGGAGAAGGGACTAACCAACCTTCCCCAAGCGACTATTCCGCCGCCCATACGCCACATACACCACCACACCCAGCACGTTCCAGACCAGGAACCACAGCTGCGTCGTGCTCGGCAGACTCCAGAACAGATACAGACAGCCCAGGATCGCCACCGGCCCCACCACCCACGCCACCGGCGTGCGGAACGCACGCGCACGGGTCGGCTCACGCACACGCAGCACCAGCAGACACGCCGCCACCGCCGTAAACGCGGCCAACGTGCCGGCATTGGCCAGTGCCGCAATTTCATCCAGCCGCGCCACACCCGCCAACGCCGCCACCAGCACCGCCGTAAACAGCGTCGTCGCCACCGGCGTACCGGTGCGCGCGCTGACCTTGGACAAGCCACGCGGCAGCAGGCCATCGCGCGACATCACAAAGAAGATGCGGCTCTGCCCGTACAGAAACGCCAGCAACACCGTCGGCAGCGCGATGATCGCCACCGCACCGATCACCAACGCCGCCTTGCCATGGCCGAGCTCACGCAGGATCAGCGCCAACGGCTCCGGGCTCTTGCCGAACACGGTAAAGCTCATCGCACCCACCGCCGACAACGCCACCAGCACGTAGATCAGCGTGCAGCCGATCATCGAACCGACGATGCCGATCGACAGATCGCGCCCCGGGTTCTTGGTCTCTTCGGCCGCCGTGGAGATCGCATCGAACCCGTAGAACGCAAAGAAGATGATCGCCGCCGCTGCCATCACCCCGCGCTCTACGCCATCGGGCCCCATCGCCTTGGAGAAGCCGTACGGCATGAACGGCTGCAGGTTGGCGCTATTGAAGGCCGGCAGCGCGATCGCCACGAACACGCCCAGCGCGATGATCTTCAACACCACCAGCATCGCGTTGAGCGTGGCGCTTTCCTTGGTGCCGGCCATCAGCATGCCGGCCACCAGGAAGGTGATCACCACCGCCGGCAGGTTGACGATGCCGCCGGCATGCGGCCCGGCCACCAACGCGTGCGGCAGCTCCACCCCCAGCCATTGCAGGAAGCCGACGAAATAGCCGGACCAGCCCACCGCCACCGTGCTCACCACCAGCGAGTATTCCAGCACCAGGCTCCAGCCCACCACCCAGGCGATGCTCTCGCCGAGCGCGGTGTAGCTGTAGGTGTAGGCACTGCCGGCGGCCGGCATCATCGTGGCCATTTCCGCATACGCCAGCGCCGCGCAGGCGCACACGATGCCGGCGGCCACGAACGACAACAGCACCGCCGGGCCGGCCTTGTCCGCACCCACGCCGATCAGCGTATAGATGCCGGTGCCCACGATCGCGCCGATGCCGAGTGCGATCAGATGCGGCCAACTCAGGCTGCGGACCAGTTGCCGGCCGGCCTCGTGCACGGTGACCTGATCGATGGATTTGCGCCTGAGCCAAGACGACATGCGGACCTCGAAGGAACCAAAAGAATGCGCGAGTGTCGCCCAACGCGCTGCAGCAATGCTATCGGTGGTGATGTTGTTTGGAGTGGCGCGGAGCGGTTGCTACTTTTATGGACGGGGTTTGACGGCCTCTGAAAGGATTCCGTGAAGCCGTACCTTCACCCCAACCCCTCTCCCGATGGGAGAGGGGCGTTTGATTCCTTCTCCCATCGGGAGAAGGTGGCGCGCAGCGCCGGATGAGGGTACGGACAGGCGACGCAGCATCAGCTCGATCGCTGCCTGATCGATGCGTATTCCCCCCCCACAACATGATGCGATCCGGCCAGGTCCAGCACCCCTAAGCCACCCCATTACACCCATGCCGCTGAAACCCGGCACGCATCCCGAGCTGCGCGTAATACGCCTCCACCGCAGGCAACACCGGCCGATCGATCGGGCTGGCAAACCAGCGCTGCGTCGATACCCCCAACACGATATCGGCCAGGGTGAAATCCGCTCCGAGCACGAACGGGCCGCCGCGTTGCAGCTGTGCGTCGAGGATGGTCATGTGCCGATTCCACTCGCGCACGCTGGCTGCAATCGCCTGCACATCGGTATGCGCCGCACTGCCGCGCACCGTCGCCATGAACGCGTAACGCCAGGCGTTGTTGAGCTCGGTGGCCTGCCAATCCATCCATTGCTCGACCAGTGCACGTGCAGCGGGCGCACTCGGCAGCAGATCGTCGCGGTGGCTGCGCGCGGCCAGATACCGGCAGATGGTGTTCGATTCCCACAGCACCAGATTGCCATCGCGCAGCACCGGCACCAGCGCGTTGGGATTGAGCGCGCGAAACGCCGGCGTGTCCACCGAGGCAAACCCGCTGCCATACGCGTGCAGCGTGTAGTCCAGCGCCAACTCCTCGCACAGCCACAGCACCTTGCGCACATTGATGGAGGTCGGCTTTCCGTAGATTTCGAGCATGTGATCCTCAATAACCAATGGCGACATAGGGCGATGACGGCGGGCAATGCGCGCACCGTGTGGAAGCAGACGCTGCAATTCTGCATCCATGCCTGCCAACGTACATGCCACCACGCCCGAGTGGTCGCCCCTGCCGTAGCGTTGCCTTTACAGGGAGCTGCGTGGTGCCTGCATGCAGGTTGGAACCACGTCGGTGATAGGCGCTTCAACGCACTCTGCGCTGGCATGCCAAGCAACACAGGCAGTGAATCAAGATGAGAACTGCGCCACGGCGCAACCCGACACGCCCGTCATCCTGTGCACTGCGTCCACTCCCGACGCAGCCCTTGCGACGGCGCCCGTTACACTGCACGCATGTCATCCGAATCCCTGATCCTTCTCGGACTGCTCGTCGTAGTCCTCGTGTTGCAGCTGCTCGCGTTGCTGCGGCGCCCCTCTACCAGCGGCCTGGAGCTGGCGCTGCGCGCCGAGCAACGCGACGGGCGCGGCGAACTGCGCGAGCAACTCGAAGGCCTGGCACGGCAGCAGGACGGCCGCCTGGAAACCTTCGCGCGCAATCTCACCGAGCTCTCCACGCGCACCGATCAACGGCTGGACCTGCTGCGCGACGCACTTGGCGAAGACGCACGCAAGGCGCGCGAAGAAAGCGGCCAGGCGCAGCAGCGCACCGGCGAACTGCTCACCTTGCGGCTGACCGAATTGCGCACCCAGCTCGAAGGTTTCGGCCAGCAGCAGGAAACCCGCATCCAGGTGTTCGGCCAGCAACTGACCGAGTTGATCGCACGCACCGACACGCACATGGCCACCTTGCGCGAGGCACTGGCCGAAGACGCACGCAAGGGCCGGCAAGAAGCCGGCGAGTCGCAGCAGCGCTTCACCGAGGCCTTGAGCCAGCGCTTGAACGAGCTCACTCAGCGCAACGAACTGCGCATCGGCGAGATGCGCGCCACCCTGGAACAGCAGCTGGCCAATCTGCAGAACGACAACGCCAGCAAGCTCGAACAGATGCGCGCCACCGTCGACGAGAAACTGCAGACCACGCTCAACACGCGCCTGGATGCCTCCTTCAAAATCGTCTCCGAGCGGCTGGAACAAGTGCAGCGCGGCCTGGGCGAGATGCAGCAGCTGGCCACCGGCGTGGGCGATCTCAAGCGCGTGCTCACCAACGTCAAGAACCGCGGCGGCTGGGGCGAAGTACAGCTGGAGAACATCCTCGAACAGACCCTCACCGCCGAGCAGTATTCGCGCAGCGTGCGCGTGCGCCCGGACACCAGCGAAGCAGTGGATTTCGCCGTGCGCCTGCCCGGTCGTGGGCACGAAGACACCCCGGTGTGGCTGCCGATCGATTCCAAATTCCCGCGCGAAGATTACGAACGCCTGCTCGACGCGCAGGAAGCCGGCGACATCGAGCAGATCCGCCTGCTCGGCAATCAGCTGGAACGCGCGATCCGCATCCAGGCCAAATCGATCAGCGACAAATACATCTGCCCGCCGCACACCACCGATTTCGCCGTGATGTTCCTGCCCACCGAAGGCCTGTACGCCGAAACCATCCGCCGCCCCGGCCTGGTCGATGTGTTGCAGCGCGAACACCGCGTGGTGATCGCCGGGCCCACCACGTTTACTGCGCTGCTCAACAGCTTGCAGATGGGCTTTCGCACCCTCGCCATCGAAAAGCGCTCCAGCGAAGTATGGGGGCTGCTCGGTGCGGTCAAGAGCGAGTTCGGCAAGTTCGCCGGCATCCTGGAAAAGGCCGAACGCCAGATCAACACCGTCGGCAAGACCCTGGGCGATGCCGGCCGCAAGACCCGCACCATCGAACGGCGTCTGCGTGGCGTGGAAACGCTCTCCAACGAACACTCGCAGGCACTGCTGGACGATGCCGGTAGCGATGACACCGTCAGCAGCGGCGAAGACGACGCAGGCGACGACCAGGAGTAATCCGGCCGCATGCCGCGACACGGCGCTGCCATTCCGGCAGGCCAGCGGCACCACAGGAGAGGACAACGTAGGAGCGCACCCGGGCGCGACGAGGCGTTATCGATAACGCCTCATCGCGGCCAGGGCCGCTCCTGCAACGGCAGGCCTGCAACGTGGCATTCCTGCGCCAGACGCCAAGCACACCACGCAGACATCGCCACCGCGATGCTTGCACGCACCTTGTTCAAAAAGAGAGTGCCATGTCGCGTCGATGGATCTATGCAGTGGTCTGCGCCCTGCTGCTGACCGCATGCAGCAATACTCCGGCTGCCAAGCCGGGCGCTGCAGCGGGCGCCCAACCACCACCGCGCGCAGTCTCTGCTGATGCTGCCGAATGCACCGCAAAAGGTGGGCAACTACGCCCGGTCGGTCGCATGCAGACGGTGCGCTGCGTGGTGCCGTACGCCGATGCCGGCAAGACCTGCACTGACAACTCCGACTGCAGTGGCGATTGCCTGGCCACCAGCATCGTGCCCGCCGGCACCGCCACCTCGGGTACCTGCCAGCGCGACAGCGACCGCTTCGGTTGCCGCCAGGAAGTGGTCGGCGGCATGGGCCAGGCCGCGTTGTGCATCGATTGATGGCATTGCATGTGCTTAAGCGTTAGCACTGGCGGATCAGCTGATCCGCCAGTGCACGCAGTGGTCGCCAGCTGTCGCAACAGCCGGCTGCAGCAAAGCCAACTGCAGCAACAGAAAGTTGTAAGCAACAGCCAACCGCAAGCACCGTCAGACACCCGCATCGCTCGCTCGGCTTCAGCGGTTTATGCTCTCGGCTCTCCCTGCCCAGGACATACCGATGAGCCAGACGCTTTACGACATTCCCGTGGCCCGTATCGACGGTGAGCCCGCCACGCTGGCCGACTATCGCGGCAAGGTGCTGCTGGTGGTCAACGTCGCCTCCAAGTGTGGCCTGACCCAGCAGTACGAAGGCCTGGAAGCGCTGTATCGCGACAAGCAGGCAGCGGGTCTGGAAGTGCTCGGTTTCCCAGCCAACGACTTCAAAGGCCAGGAGCCCGGCAGCGAGGCGGAGATCGCCCAGTTCTGCCAGCTCACCTATGACGTGACCTTTCCGATGTTCTCCAAGATTGCAGTCACCGGCACCGACACGCATCCGCTGTATCAGCAGCTGACCAGCGCACACCCGCAGGCCACCGGCGACGGCCCGATGCGCGAAAAACTGGCCGGCTATGGCATCCAGCCCAACCCGGCACCCGGCGTGCTGTGGAACTTCGAAAAATTCCTGATCGCCCGCGATGGCCAGGTCATCGCCCGCTTCGCCCCCGACGTCCCCGCAGACGACGCACGCCTGCGGCAGGCAGTCGATGCAGCATTAGCGACTGCTTGAGCCCCTCTCCCCCCGGGAGAGGGGTTGGGGTGAGGGTACGGCGGAGGCGGAACACAGATGCAGCACGCAAGCCCAATCATTGCGCAAGAACAGACTCCAATGGCCTATGTCGATGCGTTACATCCTTGTCATCCTGACGCTCCTCGGCTGCCCGGCATTGCAGGCGGCACCCCGATGCTTCAACCCAGCCACAACAGCGGAAAGCAACGCATGCTGGAATGACGAAGTCGGCCTATCGCAGGATCGTCTGACTGACTATCTGACCGCCGCACGCGAAAGGGCGATGACGGTCTTGAATGTTCCAGCCGACGCGTTCGACAACGCACAAGCGGCTTGGACAAGGTACAAAGATCTTCAATGCGGCAACGTACGCAAACAGTGGGGCAATGCGACGGTTGGGCCGGCAAAGGCAGCAAGCTGCATCGTCGACCTCAACGATCAGCGGTCGCACGATCTATGGAAACACTATCTCACCTATGTCGACCGCACGCCGTCGATCAGGCCCGAACCTGCGTTGCGTTCTGGCAAATGACATTGCGGCTACGCGATGGCGCATCTGCCACGCTGATCGACTGGTCACGCAGCTGCACGCTCAAAAGAACGGCGACCTAATAGATCGCCGTTCTTGATCGAATGATCGAAGCGTTGCACACACGGCGCGATGCGTCGATCAACAGGTCAACAGCCTGCCCAGGCGTTCGCCGATGATCACGCACGGCGCCATGGTATTGCCGGTCGTCACTCGCGGCATGATGGAGGCATCTGCGATTCGCAACCCGTCGATGCCATAGACCCGCAGTTGCGCGTCCACCACCGACATCGCATCGCGGCCCATCTTCGCCGTGCAAGACTGGTGCCACACGGTGGAGGCGGTATTGCGCACGAAGTTTTCGAGCCCCTTCCCGTGCAAGGCACCCGGCATGACCTCACGCTTCACGAAGGGACGCATGGATGCGCTGTTGCCGATGTCGCGACAGATCTCCACACCGCGAACCAGCGCCTGCACGTCTTCCGGTGCCGACAATGCGCCGGTATTGATCTTCAACGGGTCCATCGGGTCGGATCCGCTCAAGGTGATCGATCCACGGCTCTTGGGGCGCACCAGCCCCGGCAGCAATGACCATGCAGCAGCAGGCGGGTTGAACATCGCCTGCGCCTCGGCACTGGCGATCGGGATTTCCGCAAGGAATGTCTGCAGATCCGGCGTGTCCATGTCTGGATGACTCTTGCAGAAAAAGGTCGATTCGCCGGCATTGTTGCGCGGCGCATACGCTTGCTCATATTCCCAGATGCACCCCGACACCATCATGTGGTCCTGATAATTCTGGCCGACGCCCGGCAGGTCCTGTACCACCTCGATCCCGTGTTCGAGCAAATGACCGGCCTCGCCAATACCCGAATGCATCAGGATCTTCGGGGTGTGGAGCGCACCAGCCGAAAGCACGACTTCCTGCCTGGCTTTGATGCGACCAACTTTGCCTGCATGAAGCACTTCAACACCGACGGCCCGCTTGCCTTCCAGCACCACACGCAAGACATGGGCATGGGTCAGCACCGTCAGGTTCGGCTGTGCCATGAGTGGATAGACGTAGCGTCTGAAGATCGAGCGGCGGTGCCCGTTTTCGATGCAAAGATTGGCGATGGCGGCACCACTGCCGGCTTCCATCAAGGCACCGTTCTGGTCGTCGAATGTCGGTATCCCCAGTTGCGCCGCGGCAGACAACATGGCCGGCGCCACCGGATTCGGGTCGGGCGCCGGTTGCACCAGCACCAGACCGCCGGTACCCCGGCGCTCGGCATCCGGCTCGCCGCGCCAGTCTTCGATACGCCGGTAGGTCGCCAGCGTCGCCTCATAATTCCAGGCAGCATCACCCGACTCGCTGGCAAAGTAATCCCAATCACTGCGGTGCCCGCGTGCCCAGACCATGACGTTGATCGACGAACCGCCGCCGAGCACCTTGCCCATGGAGAGCGGGATCGCACGGTCATTCAAATGCGGATTGGGTTGCGCCTGAAATTGCCAGTCACGCTCGCTGCCCAAATTGGTAAACCAGACCGAAGCGTCGCTGACGCTGGCCACATCGTCGCTGCCGCCCGCCTCCAGCAGCAATACGGTGATGTCAGGGTTTTGCGCCAGGCGGCGTGCGACAACCGAGCCCGACGTGCCCGAGCCACAGATAATGTAATCGTACTCGGCGGCCAGATTGTTTCTTAGGTGACGTTGATTATCGTCGACCCGCCGAGCAAACTCGGCGGTATAGAGTTCAGTGCGGTGCGCTTGCATGCAGAAATCCTTGAAACGTGTGCGGGCAGCATCGCCAAGCGCCAGGCGCGACGATACGTGCCGATAAGTCGGCGATGAAAAAAAAAGGAATGGGCGCAATCCGATTGCGCGCTCCGGGCATGAATCAGTTGTTCAACAACGGATCGATTCTATGCCGCGTACCGTCGGATTCTTTTATCTGCAAGGCGCGTGGTACATGTCCGCAAGGCGCGTTTCTGAAACGAGGCAAACGCGTCTGTTTAAAGCATGCCTGCTCAACGTAGGCGCTGTACCTGCGCATTCGAAGGAGACATGGCATAGCAGGCCCGAAACGCACGGCTGAAATGTGCGGCAGTGGCAAACCCGCAACGCCAGGCGATTTCCTGGACGCTCGCCGCCTGCCCATTACTCTCGCTCAACAGGCGGTGCGCGTGCTGCAGGCGCACCTGCCAGACATACCGCATCACACCGCTGTCTTCGGCCCGGAACAGGCGCTGCAAATGTTTGACCGACACGTGCGCCGCTGCGGCAACTGCGGCGCTATCGAGCTGCTGATCGCCCAGATGCTGACGAATGTAGCGCTTTGCACGAAACACCACCGCCGCGCTACTGCGCTGCTTCACCGTCTCGGTGGGGGTGGCAAGTATCGCGTCCACCAGATTGAGCAACTGCTGCTCCATCAGATACCGCATGTGCGTGCTTGGCGAAACGTGCTGCGCGGCGATGCAATGAATCAGATCACGCGTGGCACGCATGTCCGCCGACTCCATATCCGGCACCAGCAAACCGTTCAACGTGTGGCGCAGGCCACGATCGCGTAAACCCGACTTTGGAATCCGCAACACCGTCATTTGGCTGCGTAAGGCAAATGACTCGCTGAACGCACCACTCGGATCGAGCATGAACATGCTGCCGGCCGCAAAGCGCTGCTGCACGCCGGCCATTTCAATATCGACTTCACCGCCGGTCATGAGTTTCAGATACAGCCATTCCCCCTGCCACGCGGCCTGCTTTTCGCCAGCCGGTGCCAGGGCCATGGCGCTCAGGTCTGCCAGGGTCAACACCACATTCCCAAGATTCCAGTGTTGCGCCGTGGAATGTAGCGACTTCGATGCGTCGAACGCACAATACAAACCATGCCGCTCAAGCATGACCTCGGACCAGGCCGCTCGCGCATCGGCACTCGGTTCGAATCGGATGAGTTGTTGGTCCAAAGCGGTGACGGCCATGAAGACGTATCTCGGTGACGGCCTCGACATGCCGAGATACCGGAGGTGAGCCGACCAGGCGAGGCCACAAGGTTGCTGCGCTCAAGCCGCGTCACCCTACGCTGTTTCCCGATCAATTACCGACTGCGTGCTACGGCCCTGGTAATGGCCCAGGTTGGGGTCGGTATTGAATGCGGTAGAGGGCGCTTTTGAAATGCTCGGTAGTTTCGCCAGAGCTGTCGCACTCAGAGCCGCTCTAAAAACAAAAAGCCCGGGATCGCTCCCGGGCTTTCGTAGTGACTTCAAACCGCAAACTCAACCGATCAACGAATCCATTGCGGAATCGGCATCGCGTCCACCGGCACAGTGCTGTCCTTGTCTTCGCGCAGATAGTCGGGCAGCTCGGTGTTCTTTTCGCGATGGCTGCGCAGATCGCGCACGATCTGGTAGTTGCGGCGTTGCATCCAGGCATCGCGGGTCAAGGCGTACTCGTCCGGTGCCTGGTCGCGCAGCGAATCCAGCGACATCAGCTGCGAACGCGTATCCACCAGCTGCAAGCCCTGCAGGGCAAAGCGCGCACCGCCATCGTCGACCTGGCGCACCCACGACAGTGGAATATCGCCGCCCAAGCCAACCGTATCGCGCACGGTGCGTGGGCCGAACAGCGGCAGCTCGAAGTAACGCGAGTTACGCCAGCCCCAGGCACCCAGGGTCTGACCGAAGTCTTCGCTGCGGCGCGGAATGCCGGCTGCGGAGGCAGGGTCGAACAGACCGGCCACGCCCAACGTGGAGTTCATCACGAAGCGGCCCAGCGACTGCACCGCATACACCGGGTGGCCCTGCAGCAGCTGGTTGACCATGGTCAGCGGCGTGCCGAGGTTGTCGAAGAAGTTGGTCACGCCCAGGCGCGCCGGACTCGGCACCACCTTGGTGTAGGCGGTCGCCAGCGGACGCGCCACACCGCGGTCGACCGCCATGTTGAAGCGGTGCATGCCGCGGTTGTAGCGCTCCCACGGGTCGTAGGTCGGCGCGCCAGGCTGTGCCGGGGCACCGTTGCCGCCGGCTTGCGGCGTGGTGGGGCCATACAGCGCGTCGAAGTCGTCTTCAGCGGCGGTAGGCGCCCCAGAGCTGCTGCCGCTGGCATCGGCGCTGGCCTGGTCGCTAGGCGCAGCGGCAGTGACGGCAGTGGCCGGCAACGCGTCCGGTGCAGGGACTCCGGCAGCGGCCGGCTGCGCGGTCACTCCAGCATCGTCGCGGACCGGTGTTTCAGCGCTTGGCGCGATGCTGGTCGCAGTTGCGGGCGGGGCGGACTTCGGCGTCTGGCTGGCGCATGCACCAAGCAGCAGGCAGGCGGCCAACAAAGAGAGGGGGCGTAACTGGGTCATGGGGTGGCGCTCACGCCTGAAAATCGAAAGTAGGGGACAAGCGATAAGCGGCGCGCAATTCGTCCAGACCGGACGCCTCACCCACCACCGTAACGGTACCAGTGCTGCGCACGCGTGCAGCCAGTTCGGCCAGCATCGCTACGCCGGCACTGTCCAGGCGTTGTACACCGGACAGGTCGAGCGTGCGAATGCCGTCCAGCTGCGCGACCGCCTGCGGCCAGGCCGCAGTGACCGCCGCCCGGTCGAGCACGCCGGTGAGTGCCAGCGTGTCGCCGTTGCGTTGCACGGAGCTGTTACTTGCCATTGGCCGGTGCCGCACCGACCTGCAGATTGCCGCTGCGCAACTCTGCAGCGACCTTGGCGATGCCCTTCTCGCGCAACGGGCCGTCGAACTGGGTCTTGAACGTCTGCACGTAGGAGATGCCTTCGATCATCACGTCGAAGATTTTCCACTGGCCGCCGACGTTACGCATCATGTAATCGACCGGGGTCGGGTCGTTGCCGGCGCGCAGCAGGTCGGTGGAGACCTTGACGCCGCGGTTGCCCGGCAGCGCGCTCTCGGACTTGGCGCGGAAGGTCGGCTTGCCTTCGAAGTTCAGCAACGCGGTGCCGTAACGCTGCATCAGGTTGTCGGCCAGCGCATCGGCAAACAGCTTGACGTCCGCATCGGAGGCGCCACGGCCGTTCACGCCCAGCACCAGACGAGCCGAGTAGTCGCGGTCGAAGGCCTTGTTCAATTCGCCATCGATGTACTGACGCAGCGCGGCCGGGTTGCCACGGAACTCGGCGCGGCGCTGGTCCAGCGTGCTCAGGATGCGCGTGCTGCTATCGATGACGGTCTTGGTCGCCGCGCCCTGTGCAGGCGCACTGGCGGCGGCCGGCTGTGCCAGCACGGTGGCCGGTGCGCACACCAGCAGGGTCGAGGCCAGGAGGGCGGAGAGCAGGGTGGTTTTCATTGGTGGTGAGGTTCCGTAGAGGGAGAAGCGGGCGGGGCAGGCGGCGGGGCCTGGCCATCGGTGGCGGCCGGGGCATTGCTGCCACCACTACCGCCACCACTGAACATGTACTTGCCGACCAGCTGCAGCAGATCCACCGCCGGCTGGGTGAAGCCGATTTCTTCGCCCGGCTTGAGCGTTTCCGGGTCGCCGCCCGGCTGCAGCCCGATGTAGCTCTCGCCCAGCAGGCCGCTGGTGAAAATGCCGGCCGAGGTGTCGGCGGGCAGATCCTTGTATTTGTTGTCCAGCGACAAGGTCACCACCGAATCGAACTTGGTCGGATCCAGGCTGATGTCGGAGACCTTGCCGATGGTCACGCCACCGATCTTCACCGGCGCCTGCGCACGCAGCTGGCCGATCTGGCTGAAGCGCGCGGTCAGCGTGTACTGGCTGGACCCGAAGCCCCAGCGCTGGTTGGTCGAGGCCACCGCCAGCACCAGCAGCGAGGCCAGGGTCAGCAGCAAAAAGGCGCCGACGGCGAATTCGAGTCGTGGTCCACGCATGGCCATAGTTATTCCACTCACCTAAACAACATTGCAGAAAGGACGAAGTTGAACATCAGCACCAGCAGCGAGGCGTTCACCACCGCGCGGGTGGTGGCGATCGAGGTGCCTTCGATGGTCGGCTCGGCGTGGAAGCCCACGTAGGCGGCGACCAGTGCGGCAGTGCCGCCGAAGATCGCCGATTTGAGCATTGCCACGCCAAAGTCGTCCCAGAAGTCCACGCTGTTGCTCAACCCCGACCAGAATGTGCCGTTGTCGATGCCCAACACGTGTACGGCCTCGAAGTAGCCGCCGGTGATCGCCAGCGAGCAGAACACGCCGGTCAGCAACGGCACCGTCAGCACCGCCGCCCAGAAGCGCGGCGCCACGGCCTTGGCGATCGGGTCGATGGCCATCAGCTCCAGCGCCTTGATCTGGTCGGTAGCGCGCATCAGGCCGAGCTCGGCGGCGATCGAACTGCCGGCGCGGCCGATGAACAGCAGCGCGGTCAGCACCGGCGCCAGCTCGCGGTACAGCGACAGGCCGAGCAGGGTGGACAGCGCATCGGAGGCACCGTAGGTGGTCAGCGTGCGGTAGCCCTGCAGCGTCAGCACCAGGCCGACGAAGGCGCCGCCGACGGCGATGATCGGTAGCGAGCGCGCGCCGACCTTGTAGATCTCGCGCACCAACTCGGCGATGAAGTCGCGCGTGGGCACCGAGCCGCGCAGCACGGTCAGCGAGAACAGCCCGGCGCGACCGAAGGCGCGGATCGATTCGACCATGGCCATCAGGCAGCACTCCGGTCGCGCCGCGGCGCCGCATCGAAGGCGATCGGGCCGTCCGGCTGGCCATGCAGGAACTGCTGCACCAGCGGGTCGGTGCTGTCCTGCAATTGCGCGGGCGTGCCGGCGAACACGATGCCGCCATTGGCGATGACCACGGCCTGATCGCTGATCGGCAAGGTTTCGTGCACGTGGTGGCTGACGATGATGCTGGTCAGGCCCAGGCTGTCGTTGAGGCGCTGAATCAGGCTCATGATCACGCCCGAGGCGATCGGGTCCAGGCCGGTCAGCGGTTCGTCGTAGATCATCAGTGGCGGGTCCAGTGCCAGCGCACGCGCCAGCGCCACCCGCCGCGCCATGCCACCGGACAACTCGCGCGGCCAGGCATCGGCGGCGGCGAGCAGCCCCACTGCATGCAGCTTCATCTGCACCAGGCGTTGCAGCACCGGTGCCGGCAGGCGGGTATGCGTGCGTAGCGGCAGTGCGACGTTGTCGGCCACGCTCAGGTCGGTCAGCAAACCATTGCCCTGTAGCAGCACGCCGACATTGCGGCGCATCTCCAGCAGCGCACGGTTGCCGCGCGGGATCTCTTCACCAAACAGGGTGACGGTGCCGGCGACCGGACGCAGCTCGCCGGTCAGCGCGGCCAACAAGGTGGACTTGCCGCTACCGGAGGGACCGAGCACGGCAGTGATGCTGCCGCGTGGCACGTCGAGCGAGACGTCGCGCAGGATCGTGCGACCGCCGCGATCGATGCGGACACCGGACAACTGCACGACAGGAGATGCGGACGCCGTCATCGAAGCCTTTAACAGAATTCCAACGCGATAGAGTAACCGTCACACGGCTGAACATAACCGAACCGGCGCGTGCAGTATTGTCGCATGACGCCTGTACCGCAGCAGACGGATTGCGGCTAATGCGAATGCAACAAGCCGTCTCATGCATGACCCAATGCAGCGTTCGAGCGCACAGCTGTTGTGGCAGGTATGCCCGATGTGGATGATCGAACTCTCTGCCGACCATGAGCACAAAATGGACTTACTGACCCTGGAGCACTTCGCAGGCAGCGTCAACGAAACGTTCTCTGCCGCATTGAACGAAGGCGAGGTTCCATTCGTGCTGGTGGAGGCACGGCCGTTGCCCACCAAGCACGCAGTCCATCGCGCGCCATTCTCGCTGCTGTTCCGCAACAGCTCGGCATTCCTGTTTCCGCAGCAGATCTATCAGTTGCGCCACACGCGGCTGGGCGAGGTCGGGGTGTTTCTGGTGCCGGTGGCACGCGAGCGCGATGGCTTTCTGTATCAGGCCATCTTCAACTGAGCGGCGTGGCCGCCATCTCGGCGGGCTGCCAGTGCATCGCGAGGTGGGTACTGCTGGCGTCGCCCGCGAGAAAGCCCAGGCGCGCATAAAGCCGGCGCGCCGCAGGATTGGCATGCAAGACGTGCAACGCCACGCCACAGCCTGCGGCCTGCGCCAGGGTTTGCGCATGCACGATCAATGCGGTGCCCACGCCCTTGCCGCGCCAACCCCGTAACAGACTGATATCGACCAGCACGTGCCGCAGCGCTGCGCGCTGAAGATACAGCCGGCCGATGCGTTCGTCCGGCGTCTGCACGATCAGAAAGTCGGCGTCCGGATAGTGCTGCCGATAATGCGTGCGCTGCAGGGTGAACTGCTGATCCACAAACGCGCGCTTGGTCGTCTCCGGCCAGGGTACGTGCGCCAGTTCGTCGCTGCGTGTGTCGGCATAGAGATCCCGCAGCCAGGGCAGATCGTCGTCACGCTCAGGTCGCAACGAGATGCCGCGTGCGATCAGCGCACGCGGACGGACTATGCCGGGCTGCTCGCTCGCCAGCGCAACGCAGGCATCGTGTTGCATGGCGTCAATCGAACTGTGGATAGGTGCCGGACAACGCAATGCAGAAATTCACCGCCAGATACGGTTGCTGGTTATCGTGCGCCAAGCCGTTGCCGGTCGGCAGCAGCGCCGTGGGCGAGAACTGGGTGTCGGGTTGCGCCACTGTCACGAACGGTCGTGCCGTGCTGCTGCCTAGCGCTGAAAGCGCTGCGCCGTTGGCGGGCGTGCCGCTTTTCTTGGTCGAATCCGGTTGCGTGAACGCGTTGATGCCGTGCTGGTGCGGCGGGATCTGCGTGGGCAACAGGCTCACTGTGGCCGAGCCGAAGCTATTGCCCAACTGCCGGCTGGTCAATCCCGGGCCCGGCCCCTGCTCGCAGCCGGCGCGTCCGCAGAAGTTCGGCAGTTGAAACGTGGTCGAGCCGTTACCGCCATAGGCGATGCCGAGCAGCGAGTAAAGCGTGATGTTCTGCTGCATCGGCAGCGTGGCGCCGTTGCACAGCGCCCAGCCGACGGGATTGAAATCAAAGCCGAACAGCTGGATTTCGCCAATATAGGGTTCGGTCATGAACGCGGTCCTTCTGTAGAACGTGCAGGCACCGCACCGAGCGCGGCGCGGCGAATGGGCTCAGCTCTGCTGCGGGAAAATACCGGCAGTGGAGATGCAGTACTGCACCGTCAAGGTCGGCATGGTGTTCTCGTGCGGCTGGCCACCGCCGGTGATCGTGGTGGACTCGGTGGCCATCGGCGTCGCCGTGGCGCCGGTGGTGTCGGTCGCGTAGAACACGTCGCCGACGACCGTGCCAGGCAACAGTCCGGATGGCGCGGTGGCCGTCGCGGTGGTGGTTGTAGCGACCAGCGTGTGCGTGTGCGCCGGCAACTGCAGCCCGGTCAGGGTAACCGTCTCGGCGCCAGCCTTCTGGGCGATCACGTAGTTGCTCAGGCCCGGGCCCTGGCCCTGATGCAGCGGTACGCGCCCGCGCAGATCCGGTACCGCGAAGGTGCTCTGCCCATCGCCGCCGTAGGTGGTGCCGATCAGCATGAACAGCACTTCGTATTCGGAGATCGATAACAGGCTGCCGTCGCAGGCCTGCCAGCCTTGCGGAGTACGGCCGAAGCCGAACATGCGGATCTCACCGATGAATGGAGTGGCCATGGTGTCCTTATCTGGTCGATGGGTGCGCTGCGCGCCGCCGGTGGCGCGCTGCTTATGAGGTGCAGGCGCCGTCTTAGCTGCGCGAAGGAAAGATGCCGGACAGCGCGATGCAGAAATTGAGCGTGGTGTACGGCTGCAGATTCGGATGCGGCTGGCTGCCACCGGCCTGAGCCACGGTTGCCGGATTCATCGCCACCAGTGTCCCCGGCGCCGCATACAGCGCGGTGGCCGGACCGCTCGTGCTGGCATTGGTGCCGAAAGAGCGACCGCTGGGACCCCGGTTGTTGCCGGCAGTGCTGGAACACTCCAGCAAATGATTGTGCGCCGGGAGGTTGCTGGGCAGCAGCGACACGTTCTCAGCGCCGGAGCTTTGGCCGATCGTCAGCGGTGCGGGCTGCCAGTTTGCATCGGCCGAAGGCGAAAAGCCGAGCGGCGTGCGCCCGCGCATGTCCGGCAGCGCGAAAGTGGTACTGCCATTGCCGCCGAAACGCGTACCAAGCAGGCTGAAGAGTGCCTGGTTCTGATTGACCGGCAGCAGTTGGCCATTGCACTGCGCAAAATACTTGGGCGCAAACGCAAAGCCGGTCATCATGATCTGACCCAAGAAGAACTCACTCATGCGGACTTCCTTCCCGTAAGTGCAACGCCGACTGCGTGTCGGAATAATTTGCACAGATACATGTCATTTTTGAATAGAGCAAGTCTCAACTATTCAGAATTGGAATGAAGTATTAAGTTTTTGTTCTTTATTCGTTAGTCAGTTCCTGTTCAAATACCCTCGCAATGTCGAAGGGAGCAATCCCACTAGGGCGACGTTGTCTTCAGGCACGAGGATCGTTGCCGGCGCCGGGGATGGCGCTCTCCAGGGGTGTGGACAGTGAATAAGCAACGTAGGTTTCTAGCGGACGCCACCGGCGGCCGCGCACGTTTGGCCGTGATGTTTGTCCTGTTCGCGATGACGCTCCTGGCGCCAGGTTGGGCGATGGCGCAAGCCTCGACCTACTGCCCGACGCTGAACGCCACCGTGGTGCAGGGCGGTTCGGTACAGATCGACGTGACGACCTGCGATGGCACGGGAGCAGACGATATCGGCGTTGGCTGGAACGGTGTGCAACCCGCGCACGGCACGATCGTGGTGCCCAATCCGAGCGGCGCGCAGGGCACGCAGATCGTCACCTACACCCACAACGGTGACGGCGCCACCAGCGACACGTTCCCCCTGGAAGATGGCCGGGGCGACACCATCACCGTCAACATCACCATCACCCCGTCGCTGTCGGCCAGCATCGCGGTGAGCCCGGCCAGCCGCAACGAAGACAGCGGCGCCGCCTTCACCTACACGGTGACGCTGAGCCAGAGCAGCAGTTCGGCGACCACGGTGAACCTCAGCCGCAGCGGCACCGCCACCAGCGGCACCGACTACACGGGTGCGCCGAACAGCGTGGTGGTGCCCGCCAACGCCACCACGGCCACCTTCTCCGTCACCCCGGTCGCCGACACCACGGTGGAGGCCAACGAGACGGTGGTGATCAGCGTGGCCAGCGGCAGCGGCTATGCCATCGGCAGCCCGTCCAGCGCCACCGCCACCATCGTCAACGACGACTTTCCGACCGCATCGATCACGGTGTCTCCGGCCAGCGTGCCCGAGGACGGCGCAGGCAATCTGATCTATACCGTCACGCTCGACCAGGCCGCGCAGAGCGCGGTGTCGGTCGCCTTCAATGTCGGCGGCAGCGCGACCTCGGGCAGCGACTACGCGGCCGTGAGTTCGCCGCTGACGATTGCCGCCGGCCAGATCAGCGGCACCATCACCATCAATCCCACCGCCGATGCCACCATCGAACCGGACGAGACCGTGGTGATCAGTCTCGCTGCGGGCAGCGGCTATAGCGTGGGCTCGCCCAACAGCGCCATCGGCACCATTGCCAACGACGACCAGCCGACGCTGTCGATCAACGACGTGTCCGTGAATGAAGGCAATGCCGGTACCAGCAATGCCACCTTCACTGTCTCGCTGAGCCAGCCTGCCGGCGCCGGCGGCGTCAGCTTCGATATCGCCACCGCCGATGGCACCGCCACCGCGGGCGTGGACTACGTCGCCTCCAGCCTGACCGGGCAGACCATTCCCGCCGGCAGCAGCAGCGCCACCTTCACCGTGCTGGTCAACGGCGACACGCTCAGCGAACCCAACGAGACCTTCTTCGTCAACGTCAGCAACGTCAGCGGCGCCAGCGCCGGCGACGTTCAGGGCCAGGGCACGATCGTCAACGACGATGCGCAGCCGGCGTTGTCGATCGACGACGTCAGCGTCAACGAAGGCAACAGCGGCACCACCACGGCCACCTTCACGGTGAGCCTGAGCGCGGCCAGCGGCCAGACCGTGTCGGTCAATTACGCCACTGCCGACGGCACTGCCACCGCAGGTAGCGACTACGTCGCGCGCTCGGGCACGCTGACGTTCGCGCCGGGCACCACCGCGCAGGGCGTGGCGATCACCGTCAATGGCGACACCGCGGTCGAACCCAACGAGACCTTCAGCGTCGGCCTGTCCGGTGCCAGCAATGCCAGCATCGCGCGCGCCACCGGCGCCGGCACCATCCTCAACGACGACGTGGTGGTGACGGTCGGGCCGGCATCGCTGCCGGCGGCGACCGCGGGCAGCGCCTACAGCCAGAACCTGAGCGCCAGCGGCGGCACCGCGCCGTACAGCTTCGCCGTCACTGCCGGTGCGTTGCCGGCCGGGCTGACCCTGAGCGCTGCCGGCGTGCTGTCCGGCACGCCCACCGCCACCGGCAGCTTCAACTTCACCGCCACCGCCACCGATAGCGGCGGCAGCCCCACCAGCGGCAACCGTGCCTACACGTTGACCGTGGCCGGCGCGACGGTGACCTTGCCGGCGACCAGCTTGCCGGCCGGCACTGCAGGCCAGGCCTATTCGAGCGCGCTCAATCCGGCCACGGGCGGCATTGCGCCGTATACCTACGCCGTCACCGCCGGCGCCCTGCCGGCGGGCATCACGCTCAATGGCAGCAGCGGCGCCCTGACCGGCACCCCCGGCAGCGTGGGCAGCTTTGCCTTCAGCGTGACCGCCACCGACAGCACCAGCGGCACGCCCTCGCAGGGCACACGCGGTTACACCTTGAACATCGCCGCGCCGCCGATCGTGGTCGCGCCCTCCACGCTGCCGGCCGCCACGCGTGGCACTGCCTACAGCCAGACGCTGAGCGCCAGCGGCGGCAGCGCGCCTTACACGTATGCAATCAGCGCGGGCAACGTGCCGGCTGGCTTGACCCTGGCCAGCAACGGCACGCTGTCCGGTACCGCCACGGTGGAAGGCAGCTTCAACTTCACCGTGACGGCGACCGACGCGAACAATTTCACCGCTGCGCAGGCCTATGCGCTGACGGTGGCGAGCCCGAACCTGGCGTTGCCGGCAAGCACCTTGCCGGCAGGCACGGCCGGGCAGGCGTATGCGGCGACGATTGCTCCGGCCACCGGCGGCACTGCGCCCTACAGCTATGCACTGACCGCCGGTGCGTTGCCGACGGGTGTTGTCGTGGACGTGGCGACCGGTGCACTGAGCGGCACGCCGACCGTGGCGGGTACGTTCAACTTCACCCTGACCGTGTCCGACAGCACGCCCAGCCCGGCGGCGCAGGCCAGCCGCAGCTACACGCTGACCATCGCGGCACCTGTCATCGTGGTCGCGCCCACCGCGCTCCCAGCTGCGACTCGCGGCACGGCCTACAGCCAGGTGCTGACCGCCAGCGGCGGCACCGCGCCATACACGTATGCAGTCAGCGTGGGCAACGTGCCGGCCGGCCTGACCCTGGCCGGCAACGGCACGCTGTCCGGCAACCCGACGGTGGAAGGCAACTTCAACTTCACCGTGACGGCGACCGACGCGAACACCTTCACTGCTGCGCAGGCCTATGCGCTGACGGTGGCGAGCCCGAACCTGGCGTTGCCGGCAAGCACCTTGCCGGCAGGTACGGCCGGGCAGGCGTACTCCGCGGCGATTACGCCGGCTACCGGCGGCACCGCGCCCTACAGCTATGCAGTGACCGCCGGTGCGTTGCCGACGGGTGTTGTCGTGGACGTGGCGACCGGTGCACTGAGCGGCACGCCGACCGTGGCGGGTACGTTCAACTTCACCCTGACCGCGACCGACAGCACGCCCAGCCCGGCGGCGCAGGCCAGCCGCAGCTACACGCTGACCATCGCGGCACCTGTGGTCGTGATCGCGCCCACCGCGTTGCCGGCCGCCATGCGTGGCACGGCCTACAGCCAGGCCTTGAGCGCCAGCGGCGGCACCGCGCCATACACGTATGCAATCAGCGCGGGCAACGTGCCGGCTGGCTTGACCCTGGCCAGCAACGGTACGTTGTCGGGCAACCCGACGGTGGAAGGCAGCTTCAACTTCACCGTGACGGCGACTGACGCGAACAATTTCACCGCTGCGCAGGCCTATGCGCTGACGGTGGCCGGCCCGAACCTGGCGTTGCCCGCAAGCAGCTTGCCGGCAGGTACGGCCGGGCAGGCGTATGCGGCGACGATTGCTCCGGCCACCGGTGGCACTGCGCCCTACAGCTATGCACTGAGCGCTGGTGCATTGCCGACGGGGGTTGTCCTGGATGCGGCAACCGGCGGCCTCAGCGGCACGCCGACTTTGTCGGGCACCTTCAACTTCACCCTGACCGCGACCGACAGCACGCCCAGCCCGGCCGCCCAGGCCAGCCGCAGCTATGCGGTCACCATTGCAGCGGCGACGCTGGTGCTGGCGCAGCCCACCCTGCCACCGGCGACGCGCGGCAGCGCGTACAACCAGGTGCTCACGGCCGGTGGCGGCGTTGCGCCCTATCGCTACAGCATCGCCAGCGGCACCTTGCCGGCTGGCCTGACGCTGGCCAGCGACGGCACGCTGTCGGGCACGCCAACCACGCAGGGCATTTCGTCCTTCACCATCGCGGTGGCCGATGCCGGCAATGCCAGCGCCACGCAGGCCTACAGCTTCACGGTGAGCGATGCGGCGCCGGTGGCCGTGGCCGATGTGGCGGCGACCATGTCCGACACCGCGGTGACGGTGGCGGTGACCGCCAACGACACCGGCAACATCGCATCGATCGCCATTGCCACTGCGCCAACCAACGGCACCGCCGTGGTCAACGGGCTGGAGCTGGTCTATACGCCGGCTGCCGGTTTCGTCGGCACCGATGTGGTGAGCTACACGGTCACCGGTAGCGGCGGCACCTCGGCCCCGGTCACGTTGACCATTACGGTCAACGCGCGGCCGGTGGCGGTGTCGGTGACTGCCGCGGCAGTGCCGGGCGAGGCGCAGCAGGTCGATCTGACCCGCAATGCCACCGGCGGGCCGTTCGTGGCTGCGGCCGTGGTCGCGGTGCTGCCGGCCTCGGCCGGTACCGCCACCATCACCCGGACTGGCGGTACCGCCACTGCGGCGGCGGCGCGTGCCTCCGGCCCATCGCCGGCGGCGGCTGCGATGGCCGAGACGCCCACGTTCATGCTGACCTTCACCCCGAACCCGGCGTTCGTCGGCCAGGCCACGGTGCAGTTCACCTTGTCCAATGCGTTCGCCACGTCGGTGCCGGCCAGCGTGGTGTTCACCATCGCGCCGCGCCGCGACCCGAGCGTGGATGCGGAAGTGCGCGGCCTGATCGATGCGCAGTCCGAGTCCACGCGGCGCTTTGCGCGGGCGCAGATCGACAACTTCCAGCGCCGTCTGGAAGCCACCCATCGCGGCGGCAGCACCTTCAGCAACGCGGTGAGCTTCCAGCCGACCTCGCATTGCCGTCAGGCCGACCGCGGCATCAGTGCGCAGCCGTGCAGCCCGGACACGCAGGAGGCCGACAACGACTTCCGCGATGCGCCGGCAGTGGCGAGCAGCGGCAACAGCACTGCGCAGGGTCAGGGCGACCTGGGTCTGTGGGTAGGCGGTGCGATCCGCTCGGGCAGCCTGGACAAGCAGTCCAACAGCACCGGGGTGGACTTCCAGACCGACGGCCTGAGCGTGGGCGCCGATTACCGGGTGGCGCAGTCGCTGGCGATCGGTGCGGGCCTGGGTTGGGGTCGCGACGACAGCGATGTGGGCAGGAACGGCAGCCACTCCAAGGCCACCGCCTACACCATGGCGTTGTATGCCAGCTTCCATCCGGGCAAGGCGTTCTTCTTCGACACCCTGGTCGGCTACCAGCTGCTGTCCTACGACCTGCGTCGCTTCGTCACCGACGATAGCTCGATGGCCGAGGGCAACCGCGACGGCAAGCAGTGGATCGCGTCGGTGTCCACCGGTGCGGACCTGCAGCGTGGCGATCTGCAGATCACCCCGTATGCGCGTGTGGATGTGGCGCGTGCCACGCTGGATGGCTATGTGGAAGACGGCGTGGCGCCGTTCGCACTGCGCTATGACGACATGGACGTGGCCACCACCACCGGCAACCTGGGCCTGCGGCTGGAATGGCGCCGCGACGTCGCCTGGGGCCGGCTGACCCCGCAGTTGCGTGTGGAATATCAGCGCGACTTCCAGGGCCGTGGCGATGCGACGCTGAGCTACGCCGATTTGAACGGCGGGCCGTTCTATCGCGCCGGGCAAAGCGCGTTCGATCGCAACCGGTTGATGGTGGGCATCGGTGCGGCGTTGTTGACCGAGCAGGGCCTGTCGACGCGGCTGGAATACCGCGGCATTACCGATGGCGACAACAACGACGATCAGACCTGGATGATCAATCTGGAAAAGAAATACTGATCGCGGCGAGCGTCATGCAATGAGGCAATGCGATGGGCCGGGCGGAAACGCTCGGCCCATCGCGTTTGTCTGCCGCGCCGATCGCCATCGTGCGGTCGCCGAGCGCATGCGCAAACAACGCAGTGCGCCTGCATCCGGCACAATGCACGTACGCATGCACGCCACTTCCGCGCCAGATTTTCGCCTCTATCCGTCAAACGCGCTGGATACGCTGGCCGCCTTGCTCGCACAGGAGCTGCGCCGGCCGGTGCCCGAACAACCGCTGCTGCAGCCGGAGGTGGTGCTGATTCCGCAGGTGGCGATGCGGCGCTGGTTGCAGTCCACGCTGGCGGCCGAGCACGGTGTTGCAGCGAATCTGGAATTCCTCACTCCCGGCGAGTTCGTCGCGCGCGCGCTGGAGTGCAATCTCGGCCCGGCCGACGACGATCTGGACATGGCGACCACGCAGTGGCGCCTGTATGACGCCTTGCAGGCCGATCTGGGCAGCGATGCGGCATTGGCGCCGTTGGCCGGGTATCTGTCCGATGGCGATGCGCTCAAGCCTTGGGCGCTGGCCGGCGAGCTGGGCAACGTGTTCGAGAAGTACCAGGCCTGGCGACGCGACTGGTTGCTGCGCTGGGAAGGCGGCGCCGACCCCGATGATCCGCAGGCGCGCTTGTGGCGCAGCATCGCGTCCGGGCGGCAATACCGCGCCCGCCGCATCGGCCAGTATCTGGATCGGTTTGCGCGGCCCGATGGTCCGCTGCCGCAAGGCTTGCCCAAGCGCCTGTTCGCCTTCGCCATCTTGAATATTTCGCCCGACGTGCTGCGCGTGCTGGCCACGCAGGCGCGCGTAGGCACGCTGCATTTTTATCTACCCACGCCGACGCAAGGCTATTGGGGCGATCTGCAGACGTTGTGGCAACGCCGTCGCGAAGACGGCGCGGTGCAGCTGTTCGCCGAGCAGGTGCAGGAAAACCCGCTGCTGCAGGCCTGGGGCGCGGCCGGGCGCGATTTCATGGCGCTGGTGGGCGACTACGAGGTGGTGCATCCGCTGGCCGAGATCGCCGCCTACGCCGATCCGCTGGAGTCCGGCCGCCGCGTGCTGGCCGACGGCGGCCTGGGCGACAGCTTGCTGCGGCACATGCAAAGCGACCTGTTCCATCGCCGCGCGCCAAGCGTGCCTGCAGTGTTGCCGGCGGTGAATCTGCACGACCCCAGCCTGCAGGTGCACGCCTGCCATACGCGGCTGCGCGAGCTGCAGGTGCTGCACGACCAACTGCGCGCCTTGCTCGACGATGCGCGCTTTGACCCGCCATTGCAGCCGCGCGAGATCGCGGTGCTGTCGCCGGATATCGACCCCTACGTGCCGTATCTGGACGCGGTGTTCGGCAGCCACGGCAACGACGACGCGCTACCGTATGCGCTGGCCGATGCCAGCCCGTTGGCGAGCGAGCCGCTGGCCGAGGTGTTCCTCACCTTGCTCGGCCTGCCGATCGCACGCTTCGGCCTGCACGAGATTCTCGACCTGCTCGCCAGTGCGCCGATCGCCGAGGCCGCCGGCCTGGACGAAGCAGGGCTGGAACGTCTGCGCGGCTGGCTGCATGCCGCCGGCGCGCGCTGGGGGCTGGATGCGGCGCATCGGCGCCAGCATCAGGCACCGAGCGACGACGCCTACACCTGGCGCTTCGCGCTGGACCGGCTGCTGCTCGGCCATGCCAGCGGCGCCGACGACGATATCGAGGGCGTGGCGCCCTGGCCGCAGCTGGAAGGCAGCGCGCTGGCCGCACTCGACACGCTGTTGCGATTGTTGCGCGTGCTCGAACGCCATCAATCCGTGTTGGCCGAAGCAATGACGCCCGTCGAATGGCGCGAGCGTCTGCTCGGCTTGTTGGAGGCGCTGATTCCAAAAGCACCCTCGGCACCCCGTGCACAGCGCGCGCTGGATCGCTTGCGCACATTGATCGACCAATTCGCCCGCGACGCAGTGCGCGCCGAATACGCCGGCACCGTGCCCGCCGAGGTGGTGCGTGCGCACTTCGCCGCAGTGCTGGGCGAGTCGGACACGCGCGCGCCGCTGCTCACCGGCGGCATCAGTTTCGGCCGCATGGTGCCGATGCGCTTGCTGCCGTTTCGCGCGATCTGCCTGCTCGGCATGAACGACGGCGACTTCCCGCGCCGCGACCCCGCTGCCGGGCTCAATCGCCTCACTGCCGAGCTGGGCACCGAGCGTCGCCGGCATGGTGATCGCTCCACCCGCGAGGACGACCGCTTTCTGTTTTTGCAGTTGTTCGCCTCTGCGCAGGAGGTGTTCTACCTGAGCTATCTCGGCGCCGATGCGCGCGATGGCAGCGCGCGCGAACCGTCGGTGCTGGTCAGCGAGTTGTTGGCCAGCGCTGCGCAATATCACCTTGACCCTAAGGCGATCGACACGCTGGTGGTGCGCCACCCGTTGCAGCCCTTCGCCGCCGCCGCGTTCGGTGCGCTGGGCGAAGACGGCGCCGACCCGCGTCGCTTCAGTTATCGCCGCCAATGGCGGCCGGCTGTGGACAGCCTGGTCGGCCAGCGGCAGCCGCTCGCGCCGTGGGTGGCCGGTGCGTTGCCGGCCGATGACATCGCAGTGCCGAGCAGCGTCTCGATCGACGAGCTGCGCCGCCTGTTCGCCGACCCGGCCGGGCAGTTTCTGCGCCATCGGTTGGGCATGCGTCTGCCCGATCCGGCCGGCGAAGACAGCGATCTCGAACCGCTGCTCGCGCCCACGCGCGGCCTGGACCAATACGGCCTGCAGCAGCATGTCTTCGACGCCGCGCTCGCCGGCGACACCGACCGGCTTTACGAGCGTCTGCGTGCACGTGCGTTGCTGCCGTCCGGCCCGTTGGGCCGACGCCAACTCGATGAGCGGGTGGCGCAACTGCGCCCGTATGCCGAAGCATTCCGGCAGTGGCGTGGCGAGGCGCCGGCCGAGTCGCGCCGCCTGCAGGTGCAGATCGGCGAGACCGAGGTGCACGGCCGGGTGCCGGGTTGGTATGCGAGCGGCGTAGGGCGGGTGCAGGTCGGCGCGCTCAGCGGCCGCAGCGCGATCCGCCACGGCCTGGAATGGCTGCTGCTGCGCGCCGCCGGCGAGCACGCGCCGTATGTGCGCTTCTTCGAAAACGAAGACGGTTTAGGCCCGCATCCCATCGACGCCGAACCGCTGTCGCAAACGCAGGCGCAGAGCGCTTTGGCCGCACTGCTGCAGGTGTATCGGCAGGGCTTGCAGACGCCGCTGGCGTTCGCGCCCTACAGCAGCTGGAAGTATCACCAGGCCGCGCTTGGCGACGATCTGGACAAGGCCATCAAGGACGCCGCCGGGCAGTGGCAATCCAGCTTCGGCTGGAGCGAATCGCATAGCCCGGAACTGCGCTTGGTCAACCGCGGCCGCGACCCGTTCGCCGATGCGCAACGCTTCGCCGAGTTCGCCATTACCAGCCATCGTGTGTACGACCTGCTCGAGCGCGGCAACGCCGACGCCACGCTGGATCCGGAGCGTTTGATCGAGAGCTGGCGACACTGGCACGGCGCGCAGGAAGAGGCCGAATGAGCACCGGCCCCGTTACCGACCCGTATCTGCATTTGCCGTTGCAAGGCGTACGCCTGATCGAGGCCAGCGCAGGCACCGGCAAGACCTTCACCCTGGCCACCCTGTTCACCCGGCTGGTGGTCGAGCGCGGTCTGCGTATCGGCCAGATCCTCGCAGTGACCTTCACCGAAGCCGCCACCCAGGAACTGCGCCGCCGCATCCGCGAGCGCCTGGTGCTGGCTGCAACCCTGGTCCCCGACGCCCCGGCCGCGACCGAACCTTCCGCAACGCTGGCGCCCAATGGCCCATCGGCTTTTGTAGGAGCGGCCCTGGCCGCGACCGAACCACCCGTAACGCAGGCACCCGCCGCTCCATCAGCTTCCGTAGGAGCGGCCTCGGCCGCGACCGACCTCGCCAACGACCCGTCGCGGCCAAGGCCGCTCCTACAGGAAGCGCCCGACGTCCTCCTCACCCGCGCCATCCTCACCACGCACCTGGCCACCGGCACCGAAACACCCGCGGCCCTACGCCGCCGCCTGCAACAGGCGGTGGAAGAAATCGACCTGGCCGCGGTGTTTACCATCCACGGTTTCTGCGCGCGCGTGCTGCGTGAACATGCGCTGGAAAGCGGCCAGGCCTTCGCCGCGCCGGAGCTGCTCGCCAACGACCGCGAACTGCTCGGCGAAGTGGCCGCCGATCTGTGGCGCCAGCGCGCCGCCGATGCGGCGATGGCCGAAGATCTGATCGCGCTGTGGTCGGGCGGCCCCGATGCATTGGCTAGCGATCTGCGCGCGTTGGTTCGCCATCCAACGCTGCTGCCGGCACCTTCACCATCAGCACCCGACCCGACGCCGGCACGCCAGACTGCCGCGCAGGCCTTGGTCGCCGCGCTGCGCACGCATGGTGACGCAGCGTACGACGCGATCGCCTCCGCATTCGACAACAAGGTGTTCGATGGTCGCCGCGCACGCCGCGCAAGTTTCGACAAGGCCTTCGAGCAGCTCTGGCAAGGCAGCGTCGATGCGCATTGGGTGCTGGACGAGAAGGGGCACTTGGACAAGTTGCTGCCGGCACGCATGCGCGAGTTCTGCAAAGACGGTGCGCATGATCGCGTGCCGCGTTCGCCGCTGTTTGATGCGTTGCATGCCTGGCAACAGGCCGACCTGCAGGTGCAGCAGTGGCAGCAGCAGCGACGCATCCGCCTGCTGCATACCCTGCGAGACGATGCCATCGCACGATTGGCATTGCTCAAGCGCCAGCGCCGCGTACAGACCTACGACGACCTGGTCGATGGCGTCGCGCATGCGCTGGAAGGCGCGCAGGCCGACGCCCTGGTCACCCGCCTGCGCGCGCAATACGCCATCGCGCTGGTGGACGAATTCCAGGACACCGACGACCGCCAGTGGGCGATCTTCTCCAACGTGTTCGGCGAAGGCCCGCTCGCACGCGCGGCCGGCCTGGAGCCGGCGCTGTTTCTGATCGGCGACCCCAAGCAGGCCATTTACGGTTTCCGTGGCGGCGACGTGCGCACCTATCTGGCCGCCGCGGTCACTGCCGAACTCGCCCCGCCGCTGAGCCACAACTTCCGCTCGCGCCCCGGCGTGCTGGCGGCCATTGATGCGCTGTACGCGCAGGCCGGCTACACCGAGGCCTTCCTCACCGACGGCATCGCCTTCCACCCGGTGCAGCCCGGCACCAAGCGCAACGATGCCGACCTGGAGTGCGATGGCGCCACCGCCCCGGCGTTGACGCTGTGGCGCGCGCCGGAACCGCCGCCGCCTGCGAAAGGCAAGCCCAAACCCTGGAGCGCCGGCCGCGCCCGCGAGCTGGCCACCGCCGCCTGCGTGGCGGCGATCCGCGGCTGGCTGGCCGGTGGCCGCGACGGCACCGCCACCATCAATGGCCACCCGGTGCAGGCCGGCGACATCGCGGTGCTGGTGCGCAGCCACGGCGAGGCCACCCGCATGCAACAGGCGCTGGGCGCAGTGGGCATCCCCGCCGTGGCCGCCGGCAAGCAAAGCCTGTTCGCCACTGACGAAGCGCTGGAGCTGCTGGCCCTGCTGCAGGCCTTGCTCGACCCTGGCGACGACAGCCGCCTGCGCGCCGCGCTGGCTACTGTATTGATCGGCGCGGATGCCGCCGCCATCGCCGCGCTCGCACACGACGGCGAGCGTCACCGCCGCTGGCAGCAACAGGCACTGGACTGGCGCGAGCGCTGGCAACGTGGCGGCCCGCTCGCCTTGATCGGCGACCTGGGCGCCGCGCACGGGCAACGCCTGCTGGCCCTGGTCGATGGCGAGCGCCGCCTCACCAACTACCTGCAGCTGGCCGAACTGCTGCAGGAGGCCGATGCCCGCGCACTCGGCCCGCACGGCCTGGTCGACTGGCTGTCGCGCCGCATCGCCAGTGCCGACGACAACGACGAAGCCCAGCAGCTGCGGCTGGAGTCGGATGCGCGCCGCGTGCAGATCGTCACCCTGCACAAGAGCAAGGGCCTGGAATATCCGCTGGTGTTTCTGCCGTACATCGGCATCGGCCGCAGCGACAAGGGCGCCGGCCGCCATTGCGTGGTGCATGCGCCGGACCTCGGACGCCAGCTGCATTGGAAGACTGATAAAGACGATCCCACCTGGAGCGCCGCCGAAGCCGCCTGGAAGCAGGAACAACGCGCCGAAGACGCCCGCCTGCTCTACGTCGGCCTGACCCGTGCCGAGCACGCGCTGTGGATCGCCAGCGGCCCGTTCCACCAGCACGAGCGCACTGCGTTGTCCGGCATGCTGCGCGCGCTCGACGCGCTGCAGGGCGCGGCCGGCGAGGGCGCAGTGGTGGTCGACACGTCCACGCCGCCGGCTACCCTGCCGCGCCTGCCGCCACCGATCGAGGCACAGGTGCCGCCCGCGCGCACCCCGCAGCGGCATATCGCACCGGAGTGGTGGGTCTACAGCTTCACCCAGCTGGCCAACGCCGATGCCGGCGCCGCCACCGACCCGATGGCCAGCGCCACCGTGGTCGGCAGCGGCGGCAGCGACGAGCCGTCCGGCAGCGAGGCGATCGCGGTGGCCGCCGAGGTCGACACCTTCGACCCGCGCTTTGCCGGCAACCGCTTCGGCGTAGTGATGCACGACGTATTCGAGCGCTGCGACTTCGCCGCCTGGCAGGCCTGGCGCCCCGGCCAGCCCGCACCCGAGGGCCAGGCCCCCGCCATCCTCGAGGCGCTGCAACGCGGCGGCTACGCCCAGGACGAACTGGACGACGGCCTGGCCATGCTCACCGCCCTGATCGGCCACACCCTTACCGTCGCCCTGCCCGAAGGCACCACCCTGGCAGCCGTGCCCGAGCCGCAGCGCCGCAACGAGATGGAATTCCACTTCGCCATGCGGCCCACTCGCGTGGAGGCATTGCTCGCATTGCTGCATCGCTTCGGCGTGGTGAGCGACCGCCAGGCCTTCGGTGCGCGCCAGCGTCTGGAAGGCCTGATGACCGGCCTGATCGACCTCACCTACACCGTGGACGGCCGCTGGTACGTGCTCGACTACAAATCCAACCGCCTGCCCAGCTACGACGCCGACGCCCTGGCCCGCGCCATGGCGCACAGCGAGTACGAGCTGCAGGCGCTGATCTATACCGTCGCCCTGCACCGCTGGCTGCGCTTCCGCCTGGGCGACGCCTACAACTACACCCGCGACTTCGGCGGCGTGCGCTACCTGTTCTGCCGCGGCCTGGATGCGGCCCGCAACGCTGCCGCTAACCCTGGCTCCGACCCTGCCCGCAACGCCGCATCCGATCCTGGCGCCGACCTTGCCAGCGACGCCATGCCCAACACGTCCGCCCCCGGCATCCACGCCTGGCGCTTCGACCCAGCCCTGGTGGAAGCCCTGGACGCCCTGTTCGCCGGCAACCCCACCGAGCCTCTTTCCAGTGACGCCTTAAAGCCCCTCTCCCCTCGGGAGAGGGGTTGGGGTGAGGGTACGTCCACCATGGGAACGCCCACCCCATGAACCACCCAAACCTCCTAACCGCCCTCACCCAGGCCGGTGCCCTACGCACGCTGGATCTCGCCTTCGCCCAAAGCCTGCAACGCCTGGCCCCGGACACCGACCCCCAGGTGCTGGCCGGCGCCGCACTCGCCTCTCTGGCCGTCACCAGCGGCCACGCAGGGCTGGACCCCACCCGCGCCGCCATGCTGCTGGACGCGCGCGAAGGCCCATCGCCCGCGCTCCCGGACCCAACCGACTGGCAACGCACCCTGGCCGCCTCGCGCTGGGTCGACCAACCGACTCCCGAAGACCCCGCCGCCGCCGACTGCCCGCTAGTCCTCGAACACGGCCTGCTCTACCTGCGCCGCTACCGCGAGTACGAACGCCGCCTGGCGCTGGGCCTGCAACGCATCGCCGCCCAGTCACCGCCGCCCTTCGACGCAGCCACACTAGCGCCGCTGTTCGCCCAGCTATTCCCGGACGCGACCCCAACCACTCACCCCGTGGACCCAACCCCTCTCCCCCCGGGAGAGGGTGCCCGAAGGGCGGGTGAGGGTACGGGCCTGCCCGAGCCATCTTTCTACCAAGAGGCTATGGGCCTGCCCGAGCAAGACGGCAAGAACCCACCCGCCCCATCCCACTCCCCAGACCGCCAAGCCCAAGCCGCAGCCCTTGCCTTGCGCCGCACCCTGCTGCTGGTCACCGGCGGCCCCGGCACCGGCAAGACCACCACCATCGCCCGCCTGCTGCTGCTGCGCATCGCGCAAGCCCAGGCAGCCAACACCCCAGCCCCGCGCATCGCCCTGGCTGCGCCCACCGGCCGCGCCGCCGAGCGCATGGCCGAAAGCCTGCGCGCCGCCGTCGCACGCGCCATCGCCGGCGGCATCGCCCCGACCTTGGCCGATGCCCTGCCCACCGGCGCCAGTACCCTGCATCGTCTGCTCGGCGTCATCCCGGATTCCCCGCAGTTCCGCCATACCGCCGACAACCCGCTGCCGTTCGACCTGATCGTGGTCGACGAAGCCTCCATGGTCGACCTGCCGCTGATGTGCAAGCTGGTCGAAGCCGTCGCCGACGGCACCCAGCTGATCCTGCTCGGCGACGCCGACCAGCTGCCCTCGGTGGAAGCCGGCGACGTGCTCGCCGCCATCCTGCAGGCCGCCGGCCCCGGCGACACCCTGCAGCCGCACGACGCCGAGGCGCTGCAACCGCTGCTCGGCAGCGCGCGCCCTGACACCACGCCTGCCAGCACCCAGACCGTCAGCCACACCAACACCGGCGGTCTGTCCGGCCACCGCGTGCACCTGCTACGCGGCTACCGCCAAGCAGACAACTTCGCACTCACCCCGTTGGCCGACGCCATCCGCACCGGCGACGCCGACACCGCCCTGGCCCTGCTGCGCAGCGGCGAGCTGGCCGGCGTGCACTTCCACGAAGACGGCGAGGACCTGCTGGCCCTGGGCCGCGACGCATTGCTCACCCACTGGCGCGCGCTTGCCGACGCGCAAGACCCGGCCGCCGCCCTGCGCGACGCCGCGCGCCTGCGCCTGCTCACCGCCGTGCGCGCCGGCCCGCAAGGCGCGCGCGGCCTCAATGCCCGCATCGAACAACTGCTGGCCGACACCGGCCCCGGCGCCCGCCGCCTCGGCAGCGCCTCGCCGTGGTTCCAGGGCCGCCTGCTGCTGATCACCGAAAACAGCTACCGCCACGGCCTGTTCAACGGCGACGTCGGCATCTGCCTGCGCAGCGACGAAACCCCGTCTTCAGGGCCAGGCCAGTCCGGCGGCACCGCCAACCGCTACGACCCAAGCACAGACAGCCGTGCCCAAGCCCCGTTGGTCGCCTGGTTCGAAGGCGACGGCGACGGCCAGGTGCGCGGCTTCCACCCCGCCGCATTGCCGGCGCACGAAAGCGCCTTCGCCATGACCGTGCACAAGGCCCAGGGCAGCGAATTCGACACCGTCTGGTTGCAACTGCCCACCCGCGACGCCCGCGTGCTCAGCCGCGAACTGCTCTACACCGGTATCACCCGCGCCCGCCGCGCCCTGCACCTGGCCGGCAGCGAAGCGGTCATCCGCGCCGCGCTCGCCCGGCACGCCGCGCGCATTTCGGGATTGGCATGGCGGCTGGGTGCGCAGCAGCAGGCGGCACCCGCCACGCAAGCAACAGAACCATCTGTTGCTTTGCCCGTGCAGGGGTCGTTGTTCTGATGGACGCGAGCCGGCGCGATGGCAGGATCTCCTACGGCAAAGCAGCACGTTCGCCTATTACCATCACCGGGAATACCTGGATAGCGGGGTGTTTGCCGACAACGAGTTGCCTCCAGAGGCAGTTATTCGAAATTTTCGGATAACTGCCGCCTACGGCAAGAGTGCACATTGGATTGAAAGATCGCGCCGAGGATGAGTCGCCATTGCCGTCTGCCCGGGAGTCGCCTGCCAAGGTGGTTCCATCCGTCCAGGGCTCGTTGTTCTGATAGACCCCAAGCCGGGGATGTGGCGTAAGAACGCATGGCAAGGAAGCGCTTGCGCTAGGGAGGTGAATGATGAAAGCAGCATGGATTCTTGGGACTGTTGCGCTGGCGACGTGCTTCGCCGCTACTGCGGCCGGGAGGCTGGATATCAAACTCCAGAACGCATAGACAGCGCATACAGCGGCAGCTGGAGCTTCAGTCTTAGTCACGATGTCCAACACAGGTGACCAGCCCATCGAGCTAACTGCGGCGTATGTTCCAGACGTAGACAAAAGCGGGAGATTGCAGACCAATCTGTTCAAGGTCATGCAAGAGGACGGCAGCCCTGTCGACTATCGCGGCATCTATGTACGCAAGGTCCGCGGTTCCACGCCATCGCTTGTTCTGATGCCGCGGCAGTCAGTCGTCAAGACGATCAATCTGTCGTTGAGTTACCAGATCATGCCTGGGCGTAAGTACTCGGTGGCGGTACACCCGTTTGTGCGTTATCGGGAGCAGTCGGAATCAAAAAGTAAAAGCACCTCAGCCGATATGGTGTCTTTGAAGACTGCTACATCCAACAGCATCGAGATCACGCCTCGATAGGTCTGCGATGTATCGGCGAACCTGCGCCTGGCCCCAGCGTGCCGAGGTGTAGCGGATGATCCCGCGCAGATCGGCTTCGGCTGCATCGGGACGTAGCCGTGCATCAACCGCGACGGCCCCCGGCCAATTCCTCATCCAGGATGGTGCTGATGCTCTTGGTAGAAACCTTGCCGGCAAGGCCTTGCTCGACACGTCCCCCAAGGAGGGTTTTCAACTCCTGCCATGCCTGATCAGCGTTTAGGTCGCCAGGGAACAGGCGTTCAAGCGCGTATTGCTTAATGGTCTTGCCTTGCAGAGCCGCCAGCGCCTTCAGGCTCTGGTGCTGCTGATCGCTTAGATCGATGGTCAAACGGCTCATGACGAGCTCCAAATCCACACAAACCCACATTAGCACAGCAGCTTTGGCCGGGTCGTTGATCGGTCTACAGCAGCGTTGGGGTGCTACCGCGGGTCATGCCAGCGGTGAGTGGGAGAATCTGACAGGCCGAGTTCGGAAGCCAACGTTCAGCCCCTAGTGACACATCCAAAAACGCGAGGCCAGGCCTGCGCCTGACCTCGTCTGCCGTCTGGCAGGCCGGGCGGCTTACTTGGCCTTCTTTTCCTGCTTGGCCGCGCGCTTTTCCTTCAGCGTCTTGGCCGGCTCTTTCTTCTGGCTCTTTTTCTGGTCCATCCCCTTGCTCATGACACCCTCGTAGTTGCTGGATTGATCGGTCGGGCAACGCCATGACCCTGGCGTGCCTGCGCACTGTAAGGCTTGCGCGCGCTGGATGGCAGGGGAGAGCGGGCGGAGCGACGGGCGGTGCCTCAGGCTTGGCGTTTCTTTGGGGCAGGCGCAGGCCGATCGGCGCCGCCGGCAGAGCCACAAACGCAAAACGCCCGCGTGCGGCAGTGATGGTCTGCACGCGGGCGCCGGTGACAGCGGCGGCCTTACTTGGCCGGCACGCGCTGGTACTGCTCGCCGCCGGTGTTGAGGTGGCCGTTGGCCGCGTCGATGGCGAAGTTCACCGTCTCGCCATCGTTGCTGACCTGCAACGCCCCGTCCTTGTAGACCGCCGGGTAGCTCTCGGTCTTGGGTTTGCGGCTGAAGAACTTCGGCGTGGTGCTGCGGACCATGAAGGTCTCGCCATTGCGCTCGATGTCCATCGTTTCTTCCTGCGTCTGCACGTTGACCCAGTGGCCGACGAACTTCTCGCCCTCCACCTTGGCGCAGCCGGTCACCAGCAGTGCCGCGGCCAGCGCGGTGCCCATCCACTTCATCATCGTGTGTTCTCCAGTTGAGGCTGCGGCGAGGATGGCGGGTGGGGGATGTATGGGAGGTCAAGATGTGCTTGCCCAGGTTTTGAACAAGCGATGACGAGATAGAAAAAGTCAACCTGACCCCTGTTACTTCTCTGCCGAACTCTACGCGGATGCAGGCGAGTCCACCGTCGCGTAGCGCTCTGTCAAGCTTTGATACCAGCATGCCCGAGGTGAAATTCAATCGTGATGTTTATTGCAAGCTCCTCTGCTCGATATATGTATTGGAGTGCGTCATCGCGAGATCCCGAGAAATGCTCGCTGTGTACAGCGTCGTTTCGAAGCTTGTTCAATTCTAGATATCGTTCTAGAGTGGAATCTTCGATTGCTATTTCATTCTTAATCAAGTTAATAATTGTGCGTGCCGAATGAGTTTCCGAAACGATGAGGCCAAACTTTCTTGCACATTCTCGCGCTGTAATTTCAACTCCTCGCCAAGCCAAAGTTACCGAGCTTCTGGGGGAGTGGTGGGCTATCAGTCGCGCCTCATGAAGGACACTAATGGTCCTGTCAGGTAGAAGCTTGAGCCACTCGATGCGATCACCATCATCGTTGTCCATCTGCTCCATGCGGAGATAACAGTAATCGAAGAATTCGGAGGTCTGATTTATATCGATCTTGGGTGCCGAGCTTCCCGGTACTTGCTCGAGCTGGGGGTCGCCTTGTGCTGAACCTTGATGTTTAGGCTCCTCAAGTATCGCCGCAGGGACTTCATTTACCGGGACATCCGCAGAAGGCGTGGGTAAGGGGGGGAGAGAGCTGACTTGATCGCCGAAAGTGAAAGAGGCCTCGACTCCACCCGCTTTTAGGGAAGCAAGCTTAGGTAGCAATGCTTTGATCTCTTTGTGGAAAGCAAAGATCACAAGGCCTATAACTAATGGCCATGCAAGCGCCTCGGTCATAGACGTAATAAATTCGAGCACGTCAACCCTTGCAGTGGTTTCGGTGGCTGCGGGTGCGAGGCTAGCGGGCATGTCGAACTGTTCGCTGAGGATGGGATGACTTTACCTCCAATTGAGGTGGAGGGGCCTAACAGGCTGCTGAAATACCAACTGCCAAGCGATGCTGCACCACCGTAAATTTTCCGTCGCATGCCAGAAGTGGCGAAAAATTGTCCATCAGGACACTGATTCATGGCCTTCAACGCCGGATTCGAGATGACTTCCGCCTTTTTCATCTCCTTTCCCGCCGTGCAGGCACAGTTGCCCCCAACGTGCGAATGCGTACCAGGTTGTAGGCGGTCATGTTCAACATGAAGACCTGGCCCACCTTCTCCAAGCCCCGCACCATCACCTGCCGGATGTTGCCGATCAGCTTGGCCCAGCCAAAGCCTTGTTCGATCAACTTCCGCTTCGTCTGCGAGATCGCGTAGCCATCGCTTGCAGCCACTTCATCAGGAACCGCTGAGCGACGATTGCTGGTGTTCTGCGCGATGTGCGGGGCAACCTGGATCTCCTGCAGCGCCTCGACGAACTCGGCTGCGTCGTAGCCCTTGTCCGCGCCCAGCGTGAGCGCACCGTCCGGGTTGGCCTGGCGTGCATCCGCGATCATGGCCTTGGCCGCTTCACGCTCGGCGTAGCCGTCCAAAGAATTGGGTCAGGGTCATTTGTCCCCCCTTTCCCATCATCACTCGCCAGGCTCACGACAGCGTCCAGCAACTTTCCGGTCCGCCACAAAATCAGCAACCGCACTCGCAAAACACGCAGGCGCCGCAAACGCGAGCAGGTGCGCACCACGCTCAACGGTGCTGAAGGTCACCGGGCCTGCGGCTTTCAGCAATGCGGCATGCGCCTGCGCGCCTGCGTACGCGGTGTTGGGGTCTAGCGTGCCGTGGATGATCAGCGTGCGCGGCAGGGTGGTGGGGCTGCGGCCGAACCAGGCGTCGCGCGGGTAGGTGGGCAGGCCGGCGTCCACCAGCAGGCCGGGGATGGGGCTGACGAACAGGGCATCCTTGGCTTCGGCCGCGACGGTTTCGTGGGTGAGGGTTGGCCGTGCATTGTTTTCGGAGGCGGCGATCAGCATGACCAGCGGCAATGCGGGTTGGTTCTCGCCGCCTTGGCCCATGGCTGCTAGCGCGGTCTGCAGATCGGCGATGGAGGCGGTGAGTAACGTGGCATCGGCGCGGGCCAGGCCATCGATGATGGCGGGAGTCCGGTCGCGCAGGGTGGGGAAGTTGAGCAGCATGCCGAGAAAGCGCCTGAGGTCTTTGCCGGGGATTTGGGTGCGCCATGCGGCGCTGTCGCTGCGATCGAGCACGCCGCGATAAGTCGCGGTGTGGGCGTCATCCAGCAGCGCGCGGCCTACCGCATCGACCACCGTGGTGCGGTGGCTCAAGTCCCACTGCGCGGCAGTCTCCGGCGGCACCAGTCCATCCAGCACCAGGCCGTCCAACGGCACGGGCGCCACTTGCAGGGTGCGCAGTGCCAACTGCGTGCCATAGGACACGCCGTACAGCAGCACCTTGCCCTTGCGTCGTTGCTGGCGAATCAGCAGGGCAAGATCTTGCGCCGCCTCGGTGATGGTGAAGGCCTTGGTGCGTTGAGAATCTGCGTAGAGCGCGCCAATGCACGGACCCCATTCGGCGCCGGCCAGGCCCACGCCGTTTGCGCTTTGCGGCGCTTCCTGCACAGGGCACAGGCGGGTGGAGCGCCCGGTGCCGCGATGGTCCGGAATGATCAGGTCATAGCCAGGAAAGGCGCGCCGGTAAGTGCTGATCATTGGATACAGCGAGGCACCTGCTTCGCCCGGCCCGCCCGCGATCAACCACACTTCGCCGCGTCGCTTGGTCTGGTCCGGTGTCGGCAAACGGCGGACGAACAGGTTGATGGTGCCGGCATCCGGCGATTCGTGACGCAGCGGCACCTGGGCGAGCAGGCATTCGCTACCGGCCAATGGTGTGTGTGCCGCAGCGTCGGCACACGCGGTAAATGAAGGCGGTGGCGTCTGCGCTGCGGTGGCAAACGGCGCAAGGAATGCAGCAAGGCAGGCAACGGCTGCGTAGATCGTAGGACGACGCATCGAGTTCCATCTCTTGGCAAAGAGCAGCAGCATTGCCTAAGGCGGTGTCCTGCGTATCGCCCGAAAGTCATTCTTCACCGATGAGGTGCGCATGCCTCTGCACAGATCGAGCAACAGTCAAACGCGGGCAAGGTACGATCCAGCCCTATCTGTTCGAGCGCATATCGCTGTCGCCATGGTTTCAACACGCCCGATCTTTGATGGTATTCCCGCCAGCCACTTCCAGCTCCCGATGGGAACCTGGGCGACGGTGCTGGAGGCGCTATGCGCGTGTTTCCCGAGTGTGGATGCCGCCACGTGGCGTGACCGCTTCGCGCGTGGGCGTGTGCTGGATGCGAATGAGCAGGTGCTGGAGGTATCGGCGCCGTATCGATTAGGTGCGGAGATCTATTACTTCCGCGAGGTTGCGGATGAGCCCGTCATCGCGGCGACGGAAACGGTGGTGTATGCCGACGCGCACGTAGTGGTGGCGTGCAAGCCGCACTTTCTGCCCGTTGTGCCAGCCGGCGTCTATGTGCGCGAGACACTGCTGACGCGGTTGGTGCGCCGCTTCGATAATTCCGCATTGGTGCCGCTGCACCGCATCGATCGCGATACCGCTGGGCTGGTGATGTTTTCGGCCAACCCGGCAACCCGCGGGATCTACCAGGCGCTGTTCCGCGAGCGACGCATCCGCAAGCACTATCTGGCAGTGGCACCGCCGCTGCCGGGGCTGAGGTTTCCGTATGTGCATCGCAGCCGGCTGGAGCCGGGCGAGCCGTTCTTCCGCATGCGCGAGGGCGTGGGAGAGCCGAACAGCGAGACGGTGATCGATGTGGTCGCGCGCGGCGTAGACACGTGGACGTACCGGCTAGAGCCGGTCACCGGGCGCAAGCACCAGTTGCGCGTGCATATGGCCGCGCTGGGCGCGCCGATCCTGCATGACCGCTTCTATCCCGACCTCGAAGACCAACGGCCCGATGATCCGGAGCGGCCGCTGCAACTTTTCGCACATACGCTTGCATTCGATGACCCGATCACCGGCGAGCCGCGGAGTTTTACAGCGACGGTCGGGCCTAACAATTAGGAACGAAGCAACACGCGCTGCCCGGCGGATTACTTTAGTTCCTTCTCGAACTCGGTAACGAACTTGGTCAGTGAAGTTCCGCAGGCGTTGCAGAAGTCCCGCAACTGAAGAAGATCCATCCGGCGACTGCCTCGCTCGACATCGCTCACGTACGACTGTGGACGCTTGAGTGCTGTGCTTAGGGCGACCTGCGTTAGCCCGGCGGAGAGGCGAAGCTCGCGCAGTTGCTGCAGCAAGATGTCGTAATGGTCTTTGTGGATCGACTTGATTGGCATGGCGGCAACGTTGATAGGCCGCACTCAAGCTATATCCCCTTTTCAAATATCTGAAAAAGGGATAAATTCGAGTGGCGGATATTCCGTCCGCTCACGTCGAGGATGGATGCCATGACGACTTCGAAAACCCGCAAGATGGCCAAGCTGCAAATGCACGAAGAGCCCTTCACGTTCGGCGTCACCCTGCAGCAGATCGACCAGTTCCACGCGCTGCTGCGCACGATCACTGCGCAGAGCGACATGGTGGCGGTGTGCAGCGGCAAGCCGCTGGATGCCACCAGTCTGTCGGTTCTGGGCGAGAGCATCTTCAATGCCGCCCGCGCGGTACGCGGCGTGGTCGACGAGATCTACGAGCAGCGGCTCGGTAGCGACGGTGTTGATCCGGTGTCGCACGCAATGCAGCGCCAGGCGTAAGTCTTCCCCCAGCGCCGCACCTACGATCGCGCCCACGCTCCTGCTGCATGTCCATGCTAGCGTTCCGCTGCCGAGAGCAGGCTGGCCGAAGGAGCGGGGCATGCGGGTCGATCCGATGCGCGAAGGTGTCGAGGTAGCGGGTAGCAGGCCGTTTGCCCGAGTCGCGTGGGCGTTGTTGTGGCTTGCGTTGGCCGCGTTCGCGGCCGAGTTTGTGCGCCACGTGTACCTGAAGTACGCCGCGCTGGAGTCGCCGGCATACGCCATGTTCCTGACCCGGCGCGGCTGGCTGTGGTGCCACCTGGGTGGCGGTGCCGCCGGCATCGCCCTGGGCACGCTGCAGTTCGCCACGCAAGGCTGGCGCAGGCACGCATGGGTGCACCGCTGGGTTGGGCGTGCGTATTTCGTTGGCATGCTGGTGGCGATGCTTGGCGCCACCGGGTTGATTGCCACCTCGCCTGCGCCGATGGCGATCCGCGTGGCCTTCGCAGCGACGGAAGCGGCGTGGCTGGTGGTGGCGTCCGTGGGCCTGGTGGCCATCCGTCGCGGGCGGGTTGGCCGGCACCGGCGCTGGATGGTGCGGGCGTATCTGGTGACCCTGGCGCCGGTCGTGTTCCGTGTTGTGCTCTACGCAGCTGTCGGCGCCGGGGTGGCACCATCGCCCGATACGATCGCGGCGCTGCTATGGGCCAGTTGGGCGGCGCCGTTGCTGATCCACATGGTGGGGAGCGCAATCGCCAACCCCGCGCGCCGGAACGCGCGACTCGCCGGCCTCGGCATCGACGCCGGCTGAAAAACGGTCCCGGTGCGAAGCGCAGGCAGGGCTTAGGGCACCTTCACGTCGATGGCTAACGCGCCAGCGGGCGCCGGCATGAAGTCTTTCAATGCACTCCGCGCGCGGTCCTGGATCTTCTTCCAGTCCTTCAATGCGACGCGCACATAATTGATCTCCACTGCGACCTTCATTTCCGGAATGACGAAGACGTGCTCGCAGCTAGGAAGTTCCCGCTCCTTGCTGCGCACAAGCTTGCCCTCGCGGAACTCCACGCCGGACGGTTCGACCTCGCGGGACGTGCACTTGATGATGGTGTCGATGTTCCCTTGTGCGTCGCGGCTGACATACCAATCCTTGTAGTAGCTTGCCTCCATGATGGAATTGGACGGTTTCAGTCCTTGCGCCAGATAGTGCTCGCGGTACGCAGCGACGTTGGCGTAGTAAGGCGTGAGCCCATCCTTTTCTTCGCCCTTGATGCGCGTGCTGATATCCGCCTCGGGCGTGTCCTGTGTTGCGCCGTCCTGCGTGTACTGCCGCCGGAGAAATGCATCGGGATCCACGCGGTCGAGGTAGCGATAGCCGATATTGACGGTGCGGGTGGCCACGTCCAACTTCAGGTGGGCACGCTCGCCAGGAGCGAACGCGTTCAACTCCGGGTATTCCAGATACAGCCCGAAGCTGCCATCGAAGTTCGGCCCCATCTGGTCGTCGAAATAGTTGGCGGGAATCTGCAACTTGTACGGGCCCAGGCACGCCTCCATGACCGGTGGCGGGCTGGTGCCGGGGTCTTGCGGGCCGCCACGTTGCCGGACGCATCCTTGTTCGTTGGTCATGGTGTTGGCGCCTGTTTGCGTTGCGCTGCAGCCCGGAACGGAGAAGCCCAGTGCCATGCATGCAAGCCCGGCCAAGGCCAGTGGGTGTCTCATGCATCCTCCTGCGCAGCATGCTGGAGTTGAGTATAGGCAGAGCCCGGACTGCAAGCGACGCAACTACATTGCGTGCAGCCGGGCGAATCGTTACCGCTATCGCGCGTCAGCCTCAACGCACCTTGTACAACACCGCCGCACCCGGCCGGGGCTCGAACATCGGCACGGTCTGCTGCTTGAGCGCGGTGCCCTTGGCGTCCCACACCAGGGTCTCGACGGGGTAGTCCTCGTTGCGGGTCATGTTGCCGATCTGCTGGACGATCACCGTCTTGGCGGCGGGCACTTCCGGGTTCCAGGCGAACACGCCCAGGCGGCCGTAGAACACCGCCGGCGCTGCGGCATCCAGGCGGCGGTCGGGGCACATGACCAGGCCGCGTTCCAGCATCACCCGCAGCGCGCCCACGGGCACGGCCTTGACGGTGGGCGCGGTGCGGTCGGTGCTGTGGCCGGGGCAGACATTGGCCGAGCGGGTGAGCATGTCTTCGACCACTTGGCGGTCGGGTTGGGCCACGGCCGGCAGGGCGGCGGTGGACAGGGCAAGCACGGCAAGAGCGGATTTCCAGGGCATCTGACAACTCCTCATGAGATGACACTCCAATACTGCAGCCCTGCGGGCGGGCTGCTGCCAGTGACGCGCCCGGATGCTAGCAATCCGGGCGTTAAACACTGCGAACAGTGGCGCCGCTTATCGGCAGGCGCGTCCCACCAGCAACCGGCTGCCGAAGCCGTCGCCAGGTCAGCAACGCCGCCCATGCCGGCCGTTGCGGAATGTAACGGCTGCTGACGCTCACAGCGCCTGTCAGGAGACTCCTGATTGAGCGGCGAGGGCGGGGCAGATAGCGTGCGCGCTATCACATCGTTGGACTGATTTATGGAACGTGCCGACCTCATTGCATCACTGCTCACCGGCATGCGGCGTGCCGAAGATTTCCGTGCGCAGGCGTCGATCTACAGCACCGCGCACAGCCAGCAGATGGAGGTGGATCACGGCAAGGCCGCCGACGCCGAGCTGGTGCTGTCGCTGTTCGCCTTCACGCCCGAGCACCTCAGGCTGCTGGGCAGCGCCGGCATCGAGGCCCTGGGCGAGATCGTCTGCCACGCCTGGGCCTTGAACGGCGGCAATAACGAGGCGCTGATCGGCTGGTTCCGCAAGCCCATGAACGCGCTGGACGGGCAGACGCCCGCCGCCCTGGTGCGCGGCGGCCGCCTGCAGGTGCTGCTGCTGGTGCTCAGGCAGCAGTTGGAGTGGGAGTTGCCCAAGCGCTCGGCCTGAGTACCGACACTGCCGGCCGCCGCGCTTTGGCGTATGCACGGCCGGCCCGCCGATCGACGGCGCCGGCCGTGCGTGGGCGCGCTTACCGCTTCGGTCGCGCCACGGCGTACATCTCCCAGGCGATCTTCTTCATCAGGGCGTTGCTGTCCTCGCCCTCCTTGTACAGATCGAAGTGGGTGCGGCCTTCCAGGTAGCGGAAGTCGCTCTTGGCGCCCAGGCCGTCCAGCACCGCCTGGAATTTATGCGCGGCCCCATCCAGATAGAACGTGTCTGCGGTGCCGACGATCAGGTGGATCTTGCCGTCCAGATCCGGCTTGAGCGTGGGCCATTGCGCGGCCACGCGCGCAGAAATGTCGTAGTGGGTGCGCCAGTAGGCCACCACGGCCGGGTCCACCTTGCCGGTGTCGCGGTCGAACATCGGCAGCGGGCGGCCGTCGGGCCCGCGCGGGGAGAACACCCAGTCGAACGAGGTCATCTGGCCGCCGTAAGGGCCCAGCACGCGCTCGAGCTTGGCGAAGGTTTCCAGATCGGCCACCACCTTGCCCTGGTCGCGGATCAACGGGAACTGGCTGCCATCCGCGCGCCGGTAGACGTTGGCATTGGGCGCGTACAGATCCGGCCCGGTGAAGTCGCGGAAGTCGCTCGAATCGGGCGAGGTGGACCAGGTGCCGCCGAACAGCTTGGGGTAGCGCGTCTGCAGCCACAGCGTGGCCCAGCCGCCGGAGGAATGCCCGTTCAAGAACCGGCCGCTGGCCTTGCCGTCCATCTTGTACTGGCGTTCCAGCGCGGGGATCAGCTCTTCGGTCAGCGCGGTGCCCCAGGGGCCGTTGTTGACCGAGTCGGCGAACTCGTGGGTGCCGGTAGGCGTGGCCTGGTCCAGGAACACCCAGATCATCGGCGGCATCTGCTTGGCCGCCATCGCGCTCCAGGTCGCGGCGATACTGCCGGCAAAGCGGTTGTAGTTGCCGCCGAAGCCGTGGGTGACATACACGGTGGGATAGCGGGCGGCGGCCTTGGGGTCGTAGCCGGGCGGGGTCAGCACGCGGGCGCGCAGCGACACCGCCCGGCCCCAGAAGGCGCTCAGCGACGGGCTCACCATCGAGGCATCCGCGCTATGCAGCTTGGCCTCCGGAACAGCGTCGCGGATTGCCTGTGGCGCGCGCGGCGACACCTGCCAGGGGTCGTCCGACACCGGCACCTGCTTGCTGAGCCTCAGCGTGGGCAACGGCTTGCCCTTGCCCGGCGTCACCGCGGTGACCTCGCTCAACAGATCACCGCCATCGCGGCCGCCATAGCTGTAACTGTGGTCCGGATCCAGCACGGCCTGGAACAGATACGCGCCGGCCGGCAGCGCGGAAAACGCACTAGGGAAGGCAATGTTGTCCAGGTCGATCTCGACACTGGCACCGGGCGCGAGCGCGGTCACCTCCTGCGCCGCCACGGCCACCGCCGTCGGGCGGAACGGGCTGACGTCCACCTCCTCCACCTTGCCGGCTTTGCCGTCCTTTCCATCCTTGGCTGCGGCCTGGGCGTCCTTGGCCAGGGTGGCAAAGACCAGCAGGCGCCCGGACACGGGCTGATCGCTCGCCCCGTCCAGCGTGACACGCAGCAGACGATGTGCGGCTGCCGGTGCGGCGGCGTGTGCGGCGCAGACGCACAGCAGGCCAACGGCCAGACCCAGGCGGGGGACAAGACGATGCAGAGACATGCAGATCCTTTGGAGCGCAGGTGGATGGAGCGGGCGCGTACGGCCCTGCGCAGACTGTAGCCAGTTCCCGGCCGAACGTGCGCCGCCATCGCGAGGTCTGGTCAACGTATCCGATCTGACTGCTCCAGGGCTCACATCATCAACCGGACGCGACACCGACTCCGGCCGGCATCGCGAGCGGTAGCGTGAAGTTAGGCCAGCCCCAAGTAACTAAAAACTAAAGCCAGCGTTAGTTTCAACCCGATAAGTGCTCGACAGGCAGCCAATCTAATGTCGGCTTTCGATTTCGCTTGTTCCCGGTGAGGCGCGCTTGCTGCGGCAGAGTGTGTTTGGTCCCGTGACGGATGCATTGAAAGCGGGGGTGTGATGCGTTGAAGACGGCCGCTATCGGTGCGTCTATTTTCTCATCCATGACGTGCGTCGTTGGCTTACTGGTTTTTGATGTAGACAGCGTAGACGTGCGTCACTTTGCCGCTGGAATTCAAAGAAAAAGTCATCACGATGGAACGGGCATCGGGGTCCAGCATCGCCTGCCCCTTGTTGTCCCTGATGACCAGCTTGCCTGCGGTGTCTTCAACGATCTTTGACGTTGGAGACTTGCCGACCATCTCCAGCACCGTTGCTTTTGCTGTACCCAGCGGTATGTAGTTGCTGACGATGCTGCTCACATCGATCTGTTGGAATCGGAAGGGCTTTTGGGAGGCATAAATCTCGTCGAGCATGGGCACTGCTTCTGATTTCAGGATGTCTTCCTGTGTCGAAGCGGTGAGTGCCATCTCTGCATTGGTACAGGACAAAAGCGAGAGCACTGCGATTCCGATGAGTGCGAAGGTTGCAGCCCAACGGCTTGGCGTGATGCGTGGCATGGCGATCTCCTGATGCAGCTGATCATATGGATCAGATGTCTGCGAGCTATTCCAGGTAACCGTTCTATCTTGAGGGATGTCTGTTGCGAGCAACGGAGCGCCGTGTTCACTTCCGAAAGCCAAACTGCATCACGCAACGAAGACGCTGAGACGATTTGCCGGGTTTGCAAGGCGTTGGTCTTCAACGATGAACACACCAGCGGCGTGGCCAGCTGGGTGGCGTAGGTGTGGTGCTGCTACACAGACGCATGTCCTCATCGAACGCAATCGATCATCTGCCGCTTGGCGTTATGCACAGGTGCCGTTGCGACTATCCATTCAAGGCGCAAGCCGCCGCCGCGCGAACAGCCGCTGCCGAAACCTTGCATCACCCACCAAGGAATGATCGAAATGAAACGTAAAACCAGCTATCGCGGTGCGCTTGCGGCCAGTGGCCTCTCGCTCGTCGTGGCCGCGTTGTGCATGGACGCTGCCGTTGCAGCACCGGTCACCGGGACGGACAAGGTCACACTGACCCATGTCTTTGCCACGCTGCAGACTGGCCAGCAGGATCAGAACCCGGAAGACATCGCGGCATGTCGCAAGCAGGTTGCGGCACCGAGTTCCAAATATCTGGGAGTGACAGTTACGACCAAGTATTCGATCGACGTGCAATCCAAAATCATGAGTGCCTCGTCGTCCCTGGCCTCTCCTGTGGCGACACAGCCGCTGGTACTCACGGTGCCGCTGGCGCCGTTGGGCTTGTCTGGCGAGTATGGCTTTGGCGCGTTTCGACCGAGCGCGTTGCCCAGTGCCTATGTGCTTTTCTCTGTCGACCTTGATTTCAAGAAACCGACGTCGTCTGTGCTCGTTCTCAACAGCGATAAAAACTACAACTGTCTGGTGACCAGCAATCCGGCGCCGTTCAACGGAGCACTGAGTACGAAGCTGGGACAAGACCAAGGGGGCTAATGGTTGCGACGGCCGAGTCGTCGTCGAACGAGCTGAGGACCTCTTCGGCTCGTTCGTCCGACGCCCTCAGAACTTTGCGCTAACGAAAGGCGCCGAAACGGCGGTCTTCGGCACGTGGTTTTGTGGATAAGCAGCGGTATTGCCGGCCGACAGCTTTGGCAAACAGAAACCCACCACTCACCGATATGGCCCCGGCCCGCGCCATACCGGCTCGCCCTGCTTGTAGACCTCCATCATGTTGATGACCTCGCGGGCATCGCCGATGTCTTTCAGCTCGGGGGAGTCCGGCGGCAGCAGGCGGCATTTGCTGGAGCCGCGCTTGAGCGCGACTTCCAGCGGGCAGACCATGCGGTATTGCGTGCCGGGCAGGATGATGGCCACTTCCTTCATGCCCTGGTCGCGCCAGTTGCGCAGCTGGGTTTCGCTGCGCACTTCGTAATACACCTGGTAGCCACCCACATCCATGCTGGGTTGGGCATTGTTGCGGTCGCGGCGGCGGCCTTCGCTGATGGTGGGCGTGTTGGACATGCCGTCTTCGGCGGCATCGGCTTCTTCTTCGAGCATGCCCGGTGGGCGGCCGGTCCAGGTCTGGGGGCGGCGCTGCGGCGGCGATGAGGGTTCCGCCGGCGGTTGCGGCGGGGTGGGGCGCTGCACCGGTTGCGCCTGGCGTTGCTCGACCAGGCCGCCGCGGCGGGTGTTGCCTGCGGGCGGGATCGGGTTCTTGGCGGTCTTGACCAGGGTGGACTGCACCGGCGAGGCGGCTGGCGGTGGCTGCACGGGCGCCGGCGTTGGCGACGGCGGGGTGGGCGCTGGCGAGGGAACGGGCTGGTCGGGCGTGGAGGTGTCGCCGACGAAATCCACCTTGGTGCGGCCACCGCTGGCCGAGCCCTGCGGCGGTGTCATGGTGGGGGTGGAGGCCGACAGCAGGATCAGCAGCATCAACACGTGCAGCAGGGCGCTGATCAGCGAGGCGATCCACGGGTCCAGGCGTTCGCCTTTCGGCTCGGTGCGTGGCAGCCAGTCTTTGGCGTCGACTTGAACGTGCAGCAGCTGCAGCGCGTCGTCGCGCACGCGGTAGACCAGCACGTAGGGCGTCTGCTTGACCACCCATTCGCGGGTGCCGGCGATGCGGCCGGCGCGGCCGCGGCGGGGTTGCTCGGCTAGGGTGCGGGTGGCTTCCAGCACCTGCCGCGCCATCGCGGCGGCGGCGGTCGGGTTGAGCGCGTGGTAGTGATCCTGGGCGTATGCAAGTTGCTTGGCGGCCGGGACGGTCCAGTCACGCCGCAACATCAACGCCCCATTTGGCGAACAGTGCCGTGACCTGTGCCGGCGCAGTAAAGGCGCCCCGATCTGCTGCGGCAATGCCGTCCAGCACCGCGGCCTCGAAGCTGGCGGTCTCCACGACGCGGACCACGTCGTCCCATCCTGCCGTCTCGGGCAGCGTGTCGATCAGCGTGTGGGCTTCTTGCTTGATGGCGGACATGGCACTGCGGTGGGGGAGCTCTGCCGGCAAGTCTACCCGTGCGGCTCTGGTTCGCGTGTGGCAATGGCTGGCGCGCGGCTGGGGCGTTCACCGGCGGTGGCAGGCAGGCCGGTCCTGCGCGAAGGTCGGTTGTCTGTCGCCATTGCCGCGCGCGGCGGCCGCCGCCCGGGCAACCCGCCTGTGCGCGCAGAAAGTGACACTTGGCACCTTGTTCGCGTTGGCAGCTGGTTTCATTCTGCGGCGGTCACCTCACCTGCATCTCACCTGGAAAGGAATCGCCATGCCCGCTGCTGCCATCGCACCGCTGACCCCGTATCTCTCGATGGCGGCCATCGCCTTTCTCTACTACCGGCGCATCCGGCGCAGCTTCGGCCGCCAGCAATGGAAGCCGGTAAGCACGGCGGTGCGTACCGTGGTGCTGGTCATTGCGGCGGCGGCGCTGACGTACGCGGTATATGGCTTGCCGCAGGTGCGGCCAGGGATCGCCGTGGGAACGCTGGTGGGCATCGGGCTGGGCGCGCTGTCGCTGCGCTACACGCATGCCGAATGGGTAGAGGGCCGTGGCTGGTACACGCCCAATCCGTGGATCGGTGGCGGGCTCACGCTGGTGCTGCTCGGTCGGCTGGTCTGGCGCTGGGCCGATGGCGCCTTCAGCGCGGGCGCGGCGGCGGCCGGCTCGCAGGCCAGCCCGTTGACGCTGGGCATTGCCGCGGCGCTGGTGCTGTATTCGCTGGTGCATGTTGGCGGGCTGTGGTGGCGGCTGCGGCAGCTTCGCTTGCAGGCGTGACCGCCTGCGCGAGTGTGCGGCGCTGAGCGCGGGTGCGCTCAGTACCAGGCGGGGAAGGCTGTTGCCTACACCTGCGAGCGAAACGGGATGACCAGCTTCTCGCCCAGCTTCTGCCGCAGCGGCCGCTTGCGCCAGCGTTCCAGCGTGTACAGCTCGGCCCGTTGCAGGTCGCGCTCGAACACCTCGGTCATCTGCGTGGCCAGCGCGCGGTCGTAGACATTCAAGCTGGCCTCGTCGTTGAGGCGGAACGAGCGGATGTCGAAGTTGGTGGAGCCTACCGAGACCAGCAGGCCGTCGATGATCAGCAGCTTGGTGTGCAGCATGGTGGGCAGGAATTCGTGGATGGCGATGCCGGCCTGCAGCAGCGGCTCCCAACTGGCCTTGGAGGCCAGCCGCACCGACACGGCATCGATATGCTTGCCGGGCAGCAGCACGCGGATGCGTACGCCGCGCGCACGCGCTTCCAGCAGCGAGCGGGTGATCAGCGCATCCGGCACGAAGTAGGCGGCGGCCAGATCGATGGAGCTGCGCGCCGCAGCGATGGCGATCAGATACATCAGGTGCATGCTCTCGCTGCCGCCCGCCGGGGAGGCCACGAACAGCTGCGCGTCGCTGTCGCCAGCCGGTGCCAGCTCGGGGTAGTACTCGGCGCCGTTGAGCACGCGGCCGGTGCTCTTGATCCAGTTGTCGTTGAAGGCGGCCTGCACCTGCGCCACCACCGGGCCTTCGATGCGGTAATGCGAGTCGCGCCAGTGCTCCGGGTCCTGCGCATCGCCCATCCACTGGTCGGCCACGCCCACGCCACCGGTGAAGCCGATACGGCCATCGATCACCAGCAGCTTGCGATGGGTGCGGTTATTGACGCGGTGCAGGTTGTACCAGGTGAGCGGGCGGTAGCGATGCACCTCCACCCCGGCCTTGGTCATGTCCTCGACCAGCGAAGCATCCATCTTCAGGCTGCCGCCCCAGTCGATGGTGACGCGCACCTTGACCCCGGCGCGCGCGCGCTCGGCCAGCGCCTGGCTGAACTCGCGGCCGATCTCGCCCGACCAGTAGATGTAGGTTTCGAAGGTGATGGTGCGCTGCGCGCTGCGGATGGCGGCCAGCATCGCCGGGAAGATCTCGCTGCCGTTGTGCAGCACCTGGATCTTGTTGCCGGGCAGGATCGCTGGGCCCAGCAACACCGACATCTCCCGCTTGAACTGCGGGTCGGACACGTCGTAGCAATGGCTCGGAATGTGCTCGAGCTTTTTCTCAGGCGTGGCGAAGTTGAGCAGCAGCAGCCCCACCAGCAAGGTGATGACGACTGCGGCCACGATGATCCATGTCATACATCCAACTCCCGTTCCCCTGCCATCAACGGCCCCAAGCGGCCGGCATTCTGGCAAGCCGGGTGGCATGGGGGTTGTGAAGGGCGGACGCTAGCTGCGGATTGGCGCTGGTGATGCTGCAGAACGTGCTCGCTGGACCGTTGTTGCCATCATCCGGCGGCGGCCGGGTTGTCGGTGGAAAAGGCAATGTCGCGCTGGTTTTCGAGCGCGGCCAGCCGCGTGGTCAACGCAGCGCGGATGGCGTGGTACGCGCTGCCGCCCATGACCAGGCGAAACGGCGGTGGCGATTGTTCGGTGCAGGCGATCATCGCCGCGACCATGCGCTCCGGGTCGCCGACGATGACCCAGCTGCCGTCGTCCAGTGCGCGGCCGAGTGCGTCGACCGGCGTGCCGGCGTAGTCGGACGGGATGTCGGTTCTGACCAGCGAAGCGCCGAAGTTGGTGCGTGCCGGGCCGGGTTCGGCCAGGGTGAAGTGGATCCCGAAGCCAGCCACTTCCTGCGCAACGGCTTCGACAAAGCCTTCGATGCCCCATTTGCTGGCGTGATACAGGCTGAAACCGGGATAGGCGATCTGGCCGCCTTCGGACGACACCTGCACCACGTGCCCGCCACCTTGACGACGCAGGTGCGGCAGCGCGGCCTGGATCAGCGTGATGGAGCCGATGAGGTTGGTGTCGATGACCGCGCGCACCTGCGCATCGGTGGCGGCCTCGGCCGCACCGAGCGTGCCGTAGCCGGCGTTGCTGATCAGCACGTCGATCCTGCCCAGGGTCTGGAAGGCCTGGGCCACGATCTCGCGCACTGCTGCGCTGTCACGCAGATCGAGCTGGAACACGTGCAATGCCTCGCCGTGCAATGTCTGCAGATCGGCTAGCGCATCCGCGCGCCGCACCGTGGCGGCGACGCGCTCGCCGCGTGCCAGCAGTGTTTCGACCAAGCCGCGGCCGAAGCCGGAAGATGCGCCTGTGATAAGCCAAGTCCTGGACATGGGCATTGCCTTTGCGTGGGGAAGGAACACCACCCTAGGCGCGGGGAATTGATGGGTCTATGCCATAGAATTCGAATGCGTTAATGCGTTTTGACCACTAATGCCCAAGCCCACCTTCAATGACCTGGCCGCGTTCACCAGTGTGGCCGTGCACCGCAGCTTCCGGCGTGCGGCCACCGAGCTGGGGCTGGCGCCGTCCTCGCTCAGCCACCTGATCAGCGCGTTGGAACGCAACCTCGGCGTGCGCCTGCTGCACCGGACCACGCGCAGTGTCTCGCTGACCGAAGCGGGCGAGCGCCTGTACGCAAAGCTGGTGCCGGCGCTGCAGGATGTGGAGCAGGCGTTGAGCGAACTGGACGCCTTCCGTAGCGGGCCCACCGGCACGGTGCGCATCAACGCGCCCGAAGTGGTGGTGCGGCTGTTGCTGCAGCAGGTGGTGCCGGAGGTGCTGGCGCGGTATCCGGCGCTGTCGGTGGACCTGGTGAGCGAAGGCCGCCTGGTGGATATCGTGGCGGCCGGTTTCGATGCCGGCATTCGCCTGAGCGAGTCGGTGCCGCAGGACATGATTGCGGTGCCGTTCGGCGGGCAGACGCGTTTCATCGCGGTGGCCGCACCTGCCTATCTGCAGCGCGCCGGCAGCCCGAACACGCCGGACGATCTGCAGCGTCATGCGTGCATCCGTCATCGCATGCCCAGCGGCAGGCTGTACCGCTGGGAGTTCGAGCGGCGCGGTCAGGAGGTGGCGATCGATGTGCCGGGACGGCTGACGCTGGACCAGATTCTGATGATGAGCGAGGCCGCCGAGGCCGGCCTTGGCATCGCCTATGTGCCCGAGCACGCGGCGATGGCTGCACTGGCGCGCGGCACGCTGGTGCGCGTGCTGGAGCAGTGGTGCCCGGCGATTCCGGGATTGGTGCTGTATTACCCGGGACATCGCCAGATTCCACCGGGCCTGCGTGCGTTTATCGATACGCTCAAGCAGGTGCTGCCTTAGTCATCGATCGGTATCCAGTGCGGCAAATCGCTTGCTGCGCCGACGCCGAAAGCGGGCTGAAGCGCTATAAGCGCAATTAGTGGACGTTGTTATGGAACGACACAAGCGCACGCACCGCGTTGGCTGCCGCCCGCTCGCAAACCGGACGCACTAGCCGCTTGCGTGGCGCCTGCCTATGCGCCGAAATGCTTACATGCGTCACACAAGCGCGCACCTATACTGCCGGGTGTCCCACCCACAAGGTTCTGACTGCATGAGCGCACCCCCAACGTCCCCGATTGCCGCCGGTTCTGGCGCAGCTCCCGGTAGCCTTCGCCGTTCGGTGTCCAACACGCTCAAGGGCTCGGCCGGCAATCTGGTCGAGTGGTACGACGTCTACGTCTATTCGGTGTTTGCGGTCTATTTCGAATCGCAGTTCTTCTCCAAGGAAGACAAGAACGCCACGATGTTCGTGTGGGCGATCTTTGCGATGACCTTCCTGATGCGCCCGATCGGTGCGTGGTACTTCGGCCGCTTTGCCGACCGTTACGGCCGACGCCTGGCGTTGACGATCTCGGTGTCGATGATGGCGCTGTGCTCGTTCGTCATCGCGATCACCCCGACGGTGTCCACGATCGGCATCGCCGCGCCGATCATCCTGCTGATGGCGCGTCTGCTGCAGGGCTTTGCCACCGGTGGCGAGTACGGCACCAGCGCGACCTATATGTCCGAGGCCGCGATTCCGGGCCGGCGCGGGTTTCTGTCGTCGTTCCATTACGTCACGCTGGTTGGCGGCCACGTGCTGGCGCAGACCACGTTGCTGGTGATGCTGCATTTCTTCGATGCGCCGCAGGTGTCCGAGTGGGGCTGGCGCGTGGCGTTCGGCCTGGGCGGCATCGGTGCGTTGGTGGTGTTTTGGCTGCGCCAGACCATGGACGAATCGCTGAGCTCCGAATCCATCGCCGATTCGCGCACCGGCAAGGCCAAGGCGTCGGGCTCGATGCGCGAATTGTTCGTCAATCAGTGGCGTCCGCTGCTGCTGTGCTTCCTGATCACTGCCGGCGGCACCATCGCGTTCTATACCTACTCGGTGACCGGGCCGAAGATGATCCAGACCGCGTTCGCCGGTGGCGACGTGATGGCCGGCACCATCATCAACCTGGTCGCGTTGACGGTGCTGATGCTGATGCAGCCGATCGGTGGCTGGCTGTCCGACATCGTCGGGCGCAAGAGCTTGCTGGTGTTCTTCGGCATCGGCGGCGTGCTCTACACCTGGTTCCTGGTGATGGAGCTGCCCAAGCAGACCGACTGGTTGACCGCGTTCGCGATCCTCACCGTGGGCTTTGTGATCCTGACCGGCTACACCTCGATCAATGCGGTGGTGAAGGCGGAATTGTTCCCGACCCACGTGCGCGCGCTGGGCGTGGGCCTGGGCTATGCGCTGGCGAACTCTGCGTTTGGCGGCACTGCGCCGTTGTTGTACCAGGCCTCGTTGAAAACGGGCCACGTGAGCGAGTTCGTGATTTATGCAACCGCGGTGATCGCAGTGTCGTTGGTGGTGTACATGTTCTTCCTGACCAACAAGGGCAGCAACTGGCTGGACGACGAAGCGGCGATGCATCAGCGCAAGCGCTGATGTGTTGCGCGCGGTCTGAGCCGTTCCCTTCTCCCTGCGGGAGAAGGTGCCCGAAGGGCGGATGAGGGTACGTGCGAAGCCTCGTGTCATGTACCGCGAGTGACTTCGCCCCGTACCCTCACCCCAACCCCCGCTCCGCGCCCCGGCCCGCGCTTGCGGCGCGGGCGCTCCAAGGCACGCGCGCCAGTGGCGCGCAAGCAGTGCCTTATCGCCCCGAGGGGAGAGGGGCTAAAGCAGATGGCTTTTGTGTGATGTCTTTGGGCTGCTGTACCGTCTTTGCAAACACGCTGTAACGCAGCCCAATCAAACCCAGCAGCGCTTCATCGCGATGCGTCCCTGCCGGTACCTTGCCCACGCGCGTCAGCGACGCATCCAGGCGATCGCGTAGCGCATCCGGCCCAGGCAACGGCCGCTTGTGTGCAACCTGCTGCCGGTAGTGCGCCGCAACCTCGGCCAGGATCGCGTCAACCGCCTCCCTGCTCGGCTGCGGCAACCCGTGCCGCGCGCTGCGTAGCTGCAGGATGTTCAAGCCCACACGCACTTCGTTGAGCATATCCACCGAGGCCAAATCGCTGCCTTCCGGCGTCAGTGCCAAGCGTGGTGCGAGCAAGCCAAGCAAGTCCAGCATGCGGGAGGCGAACTGTTGCCGGTCTTGTGCACCGTGGCCTTCCGCAGCCTCGGCCAGCGTGCGCCAGCCCTGGCGTACCAGGCGGCGCACGCTCCATTCCGCACCCACCGAGCGAAACAACCGCGTCAGCACCACGGCAAATCCGATGCCCAGGACCATCGCCACCGCCGCGTTGACGAAGCTCTGGATGTTGGCGTTATAGGTGTTCTGCAAACTCAGCAACGCGGTGAGATTCACCACCAGCGGCAGTGCGATCAACATGCTCTTGGGGCGATGCAGCAACGCGCCGATCGGCAGGAACACCGCCGCCAGCACCAGCACCAGCATGGGGAAATCGTGGATGGCTGGGAAGATGCCGAACAGATAGATGCCGGCGACCACGCTGGCCACTACCGCCCAGGTCAGGAACGACAGCATGCTCGGCGCAGGGTCGTCCTGTGCGGCGAAGAACGCGGCTGTGACCGCGGCCATCATCGCGCCGTTGCCGCCGCCTTCCCACCCGATGCCGATCCACAGCACGCAGTACGCCATCAATGCGAAGCCCGCGCTCAATGCGGAGAATGCGGCCATGCCGAAATCGATATGGCGTGCGGTGCTGGCAGGTGCCGGTGCATCGGCTGTGTCGCGCGGTGACCCGGTAAGTCGCTGCAATAGCGAGGAGCGCTGACGTGCCTGTGCAGTGGGCTCAAGCAATGCAGCATCAGCCTGCTCTGGTGGAACTGCCGTTGCAGCATCGCGTCGCGACCAGCCCAGAACCTGCAGCAACGAAGACCGCGTACGCGAACGCACAGCGGGATCGCTTTGCGCAGTGTCATCCCGGTTGGATGATTCCGCCGTTGCGGGTTGTCTCGCCGCACCCGGCAGTGCACGCAACACAGGAGTCGCGGTGCCCTGTACCAACGCTTGCTCCAGCGCGCGGCAGTCCTGCCACAGGTCTAGCAGTTCTTCCAGCCGCAGCAGCAAGCTGGCCAACAGCAGATGTTCGATGTCCTGATCCACCACCGGGTGGTGCGCGGCGATACGTGCGCGTAATGCGGCAACATCATCTTCGTTGTGCGCTTGGTCACCCTGATCCACCCAGGCAGCGACGTCGTCCAGTAGCGCAGCGATATCGGGCGACAACGCAGACCCGTCGCGCTGCAACGCATCCAGCCGGTCGGCGATCGACGACAGCACCGGCAGCAACAACAGCATGCGTGCGCGCAGGTGTTCCAGCGTGGGCGCGGCACCGGCATGGCGCGGGTCGTCGTGGCGCACGAAGGCGATCAAGGCCTCGAACTGCACCAGATCTGCCGCCAGGCGATTGCGCGGCGCCTGCGATGGGCCGCGCTGCAGCACCTGCCGGCACCATTGCGCGGCGTCCTGCATCCAGTTGCCGATGCGCGCGGTGAGCATCGGTCGCACCGAGGCGGGAAACACCAGCGACGCGAACAGCACCGCCATCACCGTGCCCAGGATGATCTCTTCGCTGCGTGCCACCACGGTGTCGAAGATGCCCTCCGGCGATGTCACCGCAGGGAAGCCGATGAACGCGGTGGTGTAGCCGGCCAGCAGGAACGCATAGCCGCGCGGGCCGCGATTGAGCAGCGCCAGGAACAGGCAGGCCGACAGCCACAACGCCATCGCCGCACTGAGCAACAATGGCGTCTCCACCAGGTTCGGCAACATCACCAGGGTGGCCACGCCGGCCAGCAAGGTGCCGAGCACGCGGTACACGCCCTTGGCGCGGGTGGGGCCGAGCAGCGGTTGGGAGACGATGTAGACCGTGGCCATTGCCCAATACGGCCGCGACAGATTGCCGGCCAGCCCCACATACAACGCCGCGATCGAGGCGGCGAAGGTCTTGGCCGAAAACAGCCAGGCCTGGCGATCGCGCAGCAGCGCCTTCATCGTGCGGCCGTCGTATCGGTGTGGCCGGCCGTGGTTTCCCAACCGCCGCCCAGCGCCAGGAACAGCTGCAGCTGATCCTGCGAGACCTGCGCCTGCGCATTGGCCAGCGTCATGTCGGCGGTGGCCAGCGTGCGCTCGGCATCCAGGCTGGACAGATACGGCGTGCGCCCGCCCTGATACAGGCGCCGGTTCTGCGACGAGGCCAGCTCGGCCTGTTGCTGCGCCTGTTCCAGCAGATGCAGGCGGTCCAGATCCTGCGCGTAGCGCGACAGCGTGGTCTGCACCTCGCGCAGCGCCTGCAGCACGGTGTTGTCGAACTGCGCCAGCGCCACGTCCGCGCCGGCTTCGGTGGCGCGGATGCGGGCTCGCGCACCGCTGGACGGCAGCGTCCAGGAAATCAGCGGGCCAAACGACCAGGCATGTGTGGCCGGCTCACCGAAGTCGGCCAGCAGGCCGGTGGCACCAATCGAGCCGCCCAGACGGATATCCGGATACAGCTCGGCAGTGGCCACGCCGATACGCGCAGTGGCCGCCGCCAGCCGCCGCTCGGCCTGGCGCACATCCGGGCGACGCGCCAGCAGCGCACGGCCATCGCCAATCGGAATGGGTTGCTGCAAGGCCGGCGCGTCCGCACAGCGGTCCACACCGGCCGGCACCTCGCCGGGCGTCTTGCCGAGCAGCGCGGCCAGTTGGTAACCGGCCGCCTGGCGGCGCGCGCGCAGCGGCGGCAGCGCCGCTTCCAGCATCGCCACCTGCGCGGTGGCGCGGGCCAGATCGGGCGGTGTGCCACGGCCGGCATCGATCAGGCGTTGGGTAATGTCGCGGCTGCGCTGCTGCAATTGCAGCGAATGCTCGGCCACATGCAGCTCGTGATTGGCGTGGCAGATCTCCACATAACTGCCGGCCACCTGCGCGGCCACGTTGACGCGGGCCAGATCGATCGCGGCCTGGGCGACTTGCGTATCGGCCTGCGCGGCCTCGGCGCCGCGTTGCAGCTTGCCGAACAGGTCGAACTGATACGACACCCCGAACTTGCCGTCGGCCAGGTTGAACACCGGCAGCTTTTCTTCCTGCAGGAAGGCCTCGGCCGAGACCTGCGCGCGGCTGACGCCCGCTTCCACTTCGTAATCGAAACCGCCCGCGTCCAGCGCCTGTTCGTAGACCGCGGCGGCGCGGCGCAGGTTGGCACCTGCGACCTTCAACTCGACGTTGTCGCGCAGCGCCTGTTCGATCAGTTCGTCCAGCATCGGGTCCTGATACAGCGCCCACCAGCGTGCCGGCAGCGGTGCGCCGGGGTGCACCTGGTCGTTGCCGGTGTCGAGAAACGCGGCGTTGGCGGCCGGCCGCTGGTAGGCCGAATCGTCCGGCACGGCGTAGTTTGGGCCGACCGTGCTGCACGCGCTTAATGCAGTCAGTGCCGCAGCCAAACCGAAATGACGAAATACAACGCGGCTCATGGCGCAGCCTTTGCCTGCACGCGCGTAGGCGCTGTGCTGCTAGTGCCACGCACGGCGTCCGGCAGGATGGTCACGGTCGCGGTGCGCCCGGCGATCAGCTGCACCTGCGCCGGCACCTGATCCAGCACGATGCGCACCGGGATGCGCTGCGCCAGCCGCACCCAGTCGAACGCCGGAGTGACGTTGGGCAACGCGCCGGCGCTGCCGCTGCGGTAGCGATCTTCGATGCCGGCGGCGATGCTCTGCACATGCCCGTGCAGGGTGACCGGCTCGCCCATCAAGTGCACGTCCACGCGCTGGCCGGCATGCACGCCGTGCAGGCGGGTCTCTTCGAAATAGCCATCGACGCGGAACGAGCCGGTGTCCAGCACCGCCACCACCGGGCGCCCGGCGCTGACGTAATCGCCCACCCGCACGGTGCGGTCGCTGACATGGCCATCGGCGGGGCTGCGTACCTGCGTGCGGTCCAGATTGAGCTGGGCCAGGTCCACCGCCGATTGCGCGGTGGCCACGGCGGCCTGCGCCTTTTGCACATTCGAGCGGCGCACCTCGGCATCCTCGGCGGCGACCAGGTCCTGCAGGCTGCGGTCGCGCGCGATCTCGCGGCGCAACTGGCTCAACGTGGCCTGGCGCTCGGCCAGCGAGGCGCGGGCCTGTTCCAGCGCGATCGCATAGCGCGCGCGGTCCACCACAAACAGCAGCTGGCCGCGCTTGACCGCCTGGTTGTCGGCCACCGCCACCGATTCCACCAGCCCGGACACATCCGGCGCCACCTGCACCACATCGGCGCCCACGTGCGCATCGCGCGTCCACGGCGCCTCCATGTAATAACGCCACAGGTGCTGCAGCACCAACGCGGCCACCACCACCATCGCCAGGGTCAGCAGCGCCGGCCCCGCGGTCTTGATCAGCTTTTTCACGATTGCATCCAACGTGTAAGGAAAAACAGGCCGCCCAGCAGCGCGATGTACAGCGCCAGGTTGAACAGCGCCGGGTGCCAGACATGGCGATACGCACCGGCGCGGGTCAGCAGCGCGCCGATGGCGCTGTTGAGCAGGTAGGCCAGCGTCATCAACGCCAGCAGGGTGGGTACGAACACACCGTAGAGACTGAATTCGCCGTACATCGCTTACTTCCTGAAGAGAAAAAGGCGCCCGGCGGCGTGGTGTGCGCCGGCCATCTGCACTGTCATCGCGCGCCGCAAGGGCCGCGCATGGCGCTTAGTCGGACTGGCCCAGCCGCGCATGCGCCAGCGCGATCTGCTCCCACAAGGTCAGCACCACCTGCACCTGCGCCTCGCTGAGCGTGCCGAACACCTCCGCGCGCAGCGCATCCAGGCGGATCTCGATGCGCCCGACCAGCGCCTGGCCTGCATCGGTGAGCCACAACTGATTGGCGCGGCGGTCGCTGCTGTCGGCCTCGCGGCGCACCAGCGCCTGCGCGCACAGCTTGTCCAGCAGCCGCACCAGGGAGGGGCCTTCCATGCCCAGTTGCTGAGCCAGCGTCACCTGGCGGATGCCGCCGCCGGAGCGACCGATCATCAGCAACGGCCCGGTGCAGGCGCTGGACAGGCCAAATTCGCCAAGTGCCTGGTCGGCTAGCCGCTGCCATTGGCGGGCGGCGACCAGCAGCCCGGAACTGAGCTGCGCACGGGAGGACAGAGGGGGATTCGTCATAATAGATAGGATGCTATCAATTCAATAATGAATCAATAGCTGCTGAACCCGTGCAAGCCGGCGCAACCGCCGCTGGGGTGGCTGGCCTGTCCTCGGGTACCATGCTCGCCCCCTTTGGGTGCACCTGCGCATGAGCCAGTCCGACCAGCCCGATTCCTCCGTCACCCAGGCCCAGGCCGAAGAAGCCGTGCGCACCTTGTTGCGCTGGGCCGGCGAAGACCCGGCCCGCGAGGGCCTGCTCGACACCCCGCGCCGGGTCGCCGAGGCCTATGGCGACTGGTTCAGCGGCTACCGCGAAGAACCGCGCGCGTACCTGGAGCGCACCTTCGAAGAGGTGGCCGGCTACGACGAGCTGATCGTGCTGCGCGACATCTCCTACGAAAGCCATTGCGAGCACCACATGGCGCCGATCATCGGCAAGGTGCACGTGGGCTATCTGCCGCGCGGCAAGGTGGTGGGCATCAGCAAGCTGGCGCGCGTGGTGGAAAGCTATGCGCGGCGCTTCCAGGTGCAGGAAAAGATGACCGCGCAGATCGCCCAGTGCATCCAGGACGTGCTGCAACCGCGCGGTGTCGGCGTGGTGGTGGAAGGCTCGCACGAGTGCATGACCACCCGCGGCATCCACAAGCGCGGCGTCAGCATGGTGACCTCCAAGATGCTCGGCAGCTTCCGCGAAGACGCCCGCACCCGCGCCGAATTCCTGCAGTTCATCGAAGTGGGCGGCAAGCGTTGAGGCAGCCCTTGCCGTCGCCATGAAGCACCAGGCACGCATCGCCGGCTATCGCCAATTGCGCGAGCAGCCGGTGTGGAAACTGCTCGCCGCCGACCACGCGCCGGAGCTGATCGGCCTGCTGCAGACGGTGTTGATGGACGGCGAACGCCGCCTGCCCTCGGCCGTGCTGCATGAGCGCCTGCAGCGTCAGCTCGATGTGTTGCGCGCCGACGAACTCTCGCGCGAGTTGCCGCGTACCGCGCAGGCCTATCTGGCGCATTGGCTGGCGCAGGGCTGGCTGGAACGCCGCCTGCCCGAAGGCGCGGCCGAAGAAGAGTACGAACTGTCGCGTGCGGCCACCCAGGCCATCCGCTTCATCGTCGGCCTGCGCGAGAGCAGCAGCAGCGCCACCGAAAGCCGGCTGTCGCTGGTGATCCAGCAGCTGGTGCAATTGGCTGGCCAGACCGAAGCCGACCCGGAGCTGCGTCTGGCCGCCCTGCGCGAAGAACGCGCGCGCATCGATGCCGAGATCGAGCGCGTGGCCTCCGGGCGCGTGGCCGCGCTGGATGGCAAGCGCGCGCTGGAGCGTGCCCGCGACCTGATCCATCTCTCCGATGAGCTGGCCGAGGATTTCCATCGCGTGCGCGATGATTTCGAACAGCTCAACCGCCAGTTCCGCGAGCGCATCATCGACGACGAAGGCGCGCGCGGCGATGTGCTGGAGCAGCTGTTCAACGGCGTGGACGTGATCGCCGACAGCGAGGCCGGGCGCACCTTCGAGGCGTTCTGGAGCCTGCTCAACGACACCCAGCAAAGCAACCAGCTCGATCAGGCACTGGATGCGCTGCTGGCACGCGGCTTCGCCCGCAAGCTCGACCGCCGCGAACGCGCCTTCCTGCGCGGGTTGACCGGCACGCTGCTGGAGCGCGGCGGCGAAGTGCACACGGTAATGCAGCACTTCGCGCGCAGCCTGCGCGGTTTCGTGCAGAGCCGCGGCTATCTGGAACAGCGCCGGCTCAATCAATTGCTCAAGCAGGCGCAGGGCGAAGCCTTGCAGCTGCGCGACAGCCTGCATGCCACCGCCGCCACCGGCTACACGCAGGCATTGAGCGCTGCCCGCCTGCGCTCGCTATCGCAATGGCGTCTGCACGACCCACGCCTGACCCAGGTCGATGGCCGCGTGCAGGCCGCCGATGCGGCGGACATCTCGCTCGACAGCGTGGGCGATCTGGTCGCGCAATCGGAGATCGACGTGCGCAGCCTGCGCCGCGATCTGCACGAACTGCTCGGCCAGCGCCCGCGCCTGACCATTGGCGATGCGCTGCAGCAGCGCCCGGCCGCGCAGGGGCTGGGCAGCGTGATCGGCTACCTGTCGCTGGGCACGCGCCACGGCGTGGTGATCGACGGACAGATGGAAACGGTGCAATGGGAAGGCGGCGACGGCGCCCTGCGCCGCGCACGCATTCCCTTGGTGTGGTTCACCCGGGAGAAACGTAATGAACTGGTCTGAGGACACCCGCCTGGATGCGGACGAGGACACCGGCGCGTCGGCCGATGCCGGCCGCATGCCGCTGACGGAGACATCGCTTGCACAACCGCGCGGCGAACTGTTTCTCGGCGACACCGGCACGCTGCCGTTCGACGCGCGGCGCGCGCTGTGCCAGCTGCTGGCCGGCCCCAGCATCGACGCGCAACGCCACGGTGCGTTGTGGCCTGCGCTGTTGCGCAACGAAGCGCCGATCCGCCAGGTGTTGTGCGAGCTGTTCCTGGAGCTGGTACTGGACCGCGAGGGCGGGGTGGCCTTCACCCGTCAGGCCGACACCGCCGAGCTGGAATCGCCAACCTTGCTGCGCAGCGCGCCGCTGACCTTTATCGAGTCGGTGCTGCTGCTGTTCCTGCGTCAGCAACTGGCCGAAGCCGATACGCGCGGCGAGCGTGCGGTGGTGGACGAGGCGCAGTTGGTGGAGGCCTTGTCGGTCTACGAGAAGAACGTGTCCACCGACCGCGCCGGATTCGCGCGACGGGTGCTGACGGCGATCGGCAAAATGCGCGAGAACCAGTTGCTGTCGCGGTTGCGCGGCAGCGAAGAGCGCTACGAGGTCTCGCCGGTGCTGAAGTTGTTGTTCTCGGCAGAGGACGTGCAGGCCCTGGTGGTGGCGTATCGCGGCTTGCGCGAGGGAGATGTCGCGCTCGACTAAGTTCCTTCTTCCATCTGGAGAAGGTGCCCGAAGGGCGGATGAGGGGACGGCCGATCGCAATACGCCCCTTCCTGCTTCAAACATGCGTGATGTGATTCGTCTTCAGCGTTACCTGTCATCCCGTTTTGGTGAGTGAGCCATGAATTCCCAGTCCAACCTGTCGCCGGCGCAGCCGGGCGCGTCCTTGTTCACTGATTCGCTTGCCGAGCAGCGCGCGCAGCAGTTCCGCATGCGGCGGTTGCAGGTGCACAACTGGGGCACGTTCAACGGCTTGACCGAGGTGCCGATCGCGGAGAAGGGCTTCCTGTTCGTCGGGCGCTCCGGGTCGGGCAAGTCGACCTTGCTGGACGCGATGTCGGCACTGCTGACCCCGCCCAGCATCGTCGACTTCAATGCCGCCGCACGCGAGGCCGAGCGCAGTGGGCGCGATCGCAGCCTGGTGTCGTATGTGCGTGGGGCCTGGGCCGATCAGCAGGACAGCGCCTCGGGCGAAATCGCCACCCAATACCTGCGCAAGGGTGCCACCTGGTCTGCGCTGGTGCTGGAATACCGCAACGCGCATGGCGAGACGGTCAGCCTGATTCGCCTGTTCTGGATCGCCGGCAGCGGCAATGCCGCGGCCGATGTGCGCCGCCATTACATGGTCGCGCCGCGCAGCTTCGACGTGGCCAGCGAGCTGGATGGCTTCGATCTGGATCTGCGCAAGCTCAAGGCGCGTCTTGGCGAGGAGGTTGCGCATTTCGACGGCTTCGCCGGCTACGCAGAGCGCTTCCGGCATGTGCTGGGCATCGGCAACGAGATGGCGTTGCGGTTGTTGCACAAGACCCAGTCGGCCAAGAATCTGGGCGATCTCAATGTGTTCCTGCGCGGCTTCATGCTGGACGAGCCGCGCACGTTCGAAGCGGCCGACCGGCTGGTGGAAGACTTCGCCGAACTCGACGGCGCGCATCATGCGGTGGTCACCGCACGCCGCCAGGTGGAAACGCTCAGCCCGGCACGTGAACACCATGCGGCGCTGATGGCCTTGCGCCACAGCGTCGGCGAGTTGCGCGAGCTGCAACTGGGCGTGGACAACTATCGCGAACAGCAGCGTCTGGCCTTGCTGGAGACGCGCCTGCACGAGCTCGACAGCCAGGACCGCGGGCTGGCCGGCGAAGAAGGGCAGCGGCGTGAGTCGTTGGACAATCACGAACAGAAACTCGCCGGGCTGGAACGCGAACAACGCGCCGCCGGTGGCGAGCAGATCGAGGAGCTCGAACGCGAGCGCGCCCGGGTCGAGCGCGAGCGCGACGAGCGTCTGCGGCGTCGCGTGCAGATCGAACAGGCCTGCCGCCAGCTCGGTACGGCCCTGGCTGCAGGCGCCAGCGGCTTTGCCGAGCAGATCGCGCACGCCCAGACCGTGCTCGAGAACGGCAAGCACGACGCCAGCGCGCTGGATGAGGCGATCGCCGAGCGCATGGGTGCGCGCCGCGACGATGAGCGGCGATTTGCCGAGATCCGCGCCGAACTGGATGCGTTGAAGCGCGCGCCGTCGAGCATGCCGGCACCGATGCAGGCCTTGCGTGCGCGTCTGTGCGAGGACACCGGCATTGCCGAAGCCGCGCTGCCGTTTGTCGGCGAACTGGTGCAGGTGCGCGAGGATCAGGCGGCCTGGCGCGGCGCGATCGAGCGCGTGCTGAGCGGTTTTGCGCAGTCGCTGCTGGTGGACGACCGGCATTACGCGCAGGTCAGCGAGTGGGTCAACCGCACCCAGCTCGGCACGCGGCTGGTGTATTTCCGGGTACGCCGCAACGACGCGCTGCATGCGCGCACGCCGGATGCGCGTGCATTGCCGGGCAAGCTGCAGCTGCGCGAGCATGCCTTCACCGAGTGGCTGCGCAACGAGTTGATGCGTCGCTTCGATTACGAATGCGTCGACAACGCCGCCGCGCTACGCAATGCCGACCGCGCCATCACTCGCGAAGGTCAGGTCAAGCATCCCGGCGATCGCTATGAAAAGGACGACCGCCATGCGGTCAACGACCGCAAACGCTGGTTGCTGGGTCACGACAATCGCGACAAACTCAAGGTGTTCGAGCGCGAGGCGCAGACGCTTGCCCAGCGCATCGCCGGCTGCGATGCCGACGTGGCTGCGCTGCGCAAGCAGCGCGAGCAGGACCAGGAACGGCAGCTGGCCGCGCACACCCTGGTGGAGCGCGACTGGGACGAGATCGATGTCGGCCCCAAGTTGCAGCGCCTGAGCGATATCGACGAACAGCTGCAGCAGCTGCGCGAAGGCAACAGCGGCCTGCGCGCGCTCGGCCAGGCGATCGAGACCGCGCGCACCTTGCGCGACCAGGCCAAGCGCACCTACGAGGAGGTGCGGCTGGAGCGCGCGCAGCTGGCGCGCGAGCGTGTCCGGCTCGAACAGCAGCACGCCGCCTGTGCCAGCCGTGCCGGCACCGCCGCGCTCACGCCCACCCAGTTGCAGGGCCTGCGCGAACGCCTGGCGGCGTTGGCACCGCTGTCGCTGGACAACCTGGAAGCGCATTTCCGTGTGGTCGAGCGCGGCCTGGCCGAGCAACTGGCCGAGAGCCAGGGCCGCGACAGCCGGCTCAGCGCGCAGCTGCTCGATTGCTTCCGCAAGTACTGCCAGCAGTGGCCGGAAGACAGCGGCGATTTCACCGTGAGCCTGGCCAGTGCCGACGATTTTCTCGCGCGCCTGGATCGCCTGGAGAGCGATGGCCTGCCGCGCCACGAGCACCGCTTCTTCGACCTGCTGCAGACCCAGAGCAAGAACAATCTGCTCGCCCTGCAGCGCCACACTGCCGAGGCCCACAAAGGCATCAAGCAGCGCATGGACGAGGTCAACGCCAGTCTGGAGCAGGTGCCGTTCAATCGCGGCACGCTGCTGACCATCGAGGTCAGCGACCGTCGCCTGGGCGAAGTGCAGGAATTCCAGCAACAGTTGCGTGCGGTGCTGTCGCATCAACAGACCGAAGACCGCGCACTGGCCGAGGCGCAGTTTTCCACCTTGCGCGAGCTGGTGGCGCGCCTGGGCGCGCAGGAACCGGAGGCACGCCGCTGGCGCGAGCAGGTGCTGGACGTGCGCCTGCATGTGGAATTCATCGGCGTTGAACTGGACGCACAGACCCGCGCGCAGGTGGAGATCTACCGCAGCGGCGCCGGCAAATCCGGTGGTCAGCGCCAGAAGCTGGCCACCACCTGCCTGGCAGCTGCATTGCGTTACCAGCTCGGCGGCGAAGACGGCGAGTTGCCGCGTTACTGCGCGGTGGTGCTGGACGAAGCCTTCGACAAGGCCGACAACGAATTCACTGCGCTGGCGATGAACATCTTCGAGAACTTCGGTTTCCAGATGGTGGTGGCCACACCATTGAAATCGGTAATGACGCTGGAGCCGTTCATCGGCGGCGCCTGTTTTGTGGAAATCAGCGGCCGGCACAACTCCGGCGTGCTGCTGATCGAATACGACGAGCAGGCGCAGCGACTCAAGTTGCCCGAGCGCTCGCGTGCAGACGAGGCTGGTCCCGCAATTGCGGAGCAGTCTGCGAGTTTTATGCAGCGCGAGGATGCACCGCGTTCGATACAGAGCGAAACGCGTGTGGACAGTACCGGTGCTGTCTCTGGCGCTGAGGGTGCGGCGCTTCAGGACGTCCCTGCGCAGGACGACGTGGCAGCCAAGGCGAGCAAGCGCGCCAGAAAGGTCATGCCGGCACCGGCGCCGGCTGTTCAAGCCGCGTCGAAGACCTCGAAAACCGCCGCTTCCAGCGGGCGTGCGGGATCAGGCAAGTCGGCATCGGCGAAGACCGCAGCGGGCAAGGCTGCATCCGCCAAACCTGCACCAGCCAAACCTGCATCGCCTGCAGCGGGCACAGCGCGCAAGCCGGCAACGCCGACCAAACCAGCAAAGCTGCCGGCAAACACCAAGACGCCGGCAAACACCAAGACGGCATCCAGGCGCACGACCGCGTCCGCCAAGCCGACTGCCAAGCCGAACAAAGCCACGACCGCGCCGAAGACATCTGCTGCCAAGTCGGCGGTGGCGACCAGGCGCGCCGCCACATCGCTGCGTGGTGCAACCAAGGCAACCAAGACAACTGCCGCGCGCAGCGCGGCCAGGCCCGTGCCAACCAAAACCGTAGCCAAGGCACGTCCTGCGTCCACGCGCGGATCTGCAGGCAAGCCGCGCGGAAAACGCTGAGCGCAACGCCGGGATGCCTCCAGGATGCCTGACGCCGGGATGCCTGCGTCACCGCGCTGCGGTCGCAGGCGTCGCAGGTCAGCGGCGCAGCAAGGCGGGCGCACGTAGATAAGAATCGTTATCATTAGCGACCCAGATGTGCCCGCCAGTGCGCGCATCGCCCCCGCTGAAGATCCCGATGACCCCACTGCCTGCGCCTCGCCACCTGTTGTTCGTGTCCCTGTTTGCCGCATTGCCGGCCGCCGCCCAGGAGGCCAGCCTGCTCGACGCCATCGTGGTCAGCGAAAAGCGCGCCCTGTATCGGCCGGAAAAAGCCGCCGGCGCCACCCGCACGCAGACGCCGGTGGAGCGCATTCCGCAGGCGATCCAGGTGGTGCCGCGCTCGGTGATCGACGAACAGCAACTCACCCGGCTGGTGGATGTGGTGGCCAATGTCTCCAACGTGCAGCCGGGCGGCACCCAGGGCAATCGTTCGGAAACCTTCGTCATTCGCGGCTTCGAGGCGTCCTCGTATGCGGTGGACGGCATCCTGCTCAACCCGGCGCAGAACTTCACCGAGACCGTGCGCGATCTGGCCAACGTCGCCCAGGTGGAAGTGCTCAAGGGCCCGGCGGCGGTGTTGTACGGGCGCGGCGAGCCTGGCGGGGTGATCAATCTGGTCACGCTGCGCCCGGACGCGGTGTTCGGCGGCAACGCATCGGTGCAGGTGGCCGAACACGGCCTGCGCCGCGTGCAATCGACCGTCACCGGCCCGCTGAGCCCGACGCTGTCGGCACGGCTAAGCGCCGCCGCGCAGGAAACCGGTAGCTTTCGCGCCGCGCAGGCCGATGGCGACCGCGTGTTCGTCTCGCCCTCGCTGGCCTGGCGGCCGAGCGAACAGCTGCGGGCCGATCTGGATCTGGAATACACCCGCCAGACCAGCCCGGGCGATCGCGGTCTGGTCGCCATCGACGGCGTGGTGCGTGGCCCGGCCGAGCGCAGTTTTGGCGAGCCGTGGTCGCGCAATCACGGCACCTCGCGCACTGCACGCGGGCGCATCGAATACGACGCCAATGATTGGCTGACGCTGCGCCAGATCCTCAATCACCAGGACGGCGACAGCGGCCGCGACGTGGCCGACTTCACCGGTTTCAGCGCCGATCGCGCGTTTCTGCAACGCCGCGCGGTGCGCCAGGACCAGCAGGTGCGCGCCACCACCTCGCAGACCGAAGTGCTGGCACGTTTCGATACCGGCCCGCTGCGCCATCAAGTGCTGGCCGGCGCCGAATACGTCGATGCGCATCGCCAGACAGATGAAGCCCGCGCGCCGCTGGCCCGCATCAGCGTGACCAATCCGGTGCAGGGCGCCTTGCCGGGCACGTATGTGCCGGCGCGCGCCATCGAGGTCGATGCGCGTTACGCCGCGTTGTACGTGCAGGATCAGATCAGCATCGGCGAGCGCTGGGACGTGCTGGCCGGCGTGCGCTGGGACGATGTGCAGCAGACCACCATCGACAACGGCGCGCGCACCCGCGAAGACGGCCGGCGCGCATCGCCACGTATCGGCGTGGTGTGGAAGGCGGGCCCGCAGCTGTCGCTGTACGCCAACACCTCCACTTCGTTTCGGCCACGCAGCGCCAACTTGTTTGCCGGCGGCAGCGCACCACCGGAGACCGGCCGCCAGTACGAAATCGGCCTGAAAAGCGCGCTATTCGACAACCGCGTGCTCGCCACCGCTGCCGCATTTCAGATCACCAAGGACAACGTCGCCACCAGTGATCCGGACAACGATGGCTTCGTGCTGGTCACCGGCCAGCAGCGCGTGCGCGGGCTGGAAATGGATATCACCGGCGAGCTCACCCAGAACTGGCGGCTGATTCTGGGCGCCGGCTATCTGGACGCACAGGTCACCCGCGACACCGTCATTCCGCAGGGCAATCGCCTGCGCGGTGTGCCGCGTGTCAGTGCCAGTTTGTGGAGCACCTATCACGTTGCCAGCGGGCCGCTGTATGGCCTGACCTTGGGCGCAGGCGCGGTGCATGTGGGCGAGCGCGAAGGCGATCTCGCCAACAGCTACCGCATTCCCGGCTACACGCGTTTCGATGCCTCGGCGGCATACCGCTTCGGCGGCCGTTATCAACTGGCGCTGATGCTGCGTAATGTCGCCAACCGTTTCTACATCGAGCAACCGGTGACGCAAACCACCAATTATCCGGGCGCACCGCGCACCTTGTCGGCAACGTTGAGTATGGATTTCTAAGCGACTAAGAGTCGCCAACAAAACTTTACGCAGCCGGCTGATCTGTAGCTTGGCCGCAGGGCGCTTGCCCGCCCACCCACGCCCGCCCACCGACGCGGGACACGCTGCAAGTACGTCCTTGTAAGCTCTTACGCGGCATCCATGCCGCGTAAGGTCCCGCGAGGGTGGGCGGGCAAGGGCCAGTTAAGAATGTCGGTGTGCGTGGTTGCGGGCAGTGCGCGCCGCGTGGCCGTTCGATGCGGTGCGGTCTGGCTCGCGGTCGTCAACGCAGCAGATCCCAGCCCATCTTGCCGATCAGCACGATCACCAGCACCAGGAACAACTTGCGGATCAACGGCGTGCCCCCGCGCAGCGCCATCCGCGTGCCGGCGACCGCACCGGCCACGTTGGCCACCGCCATCGGAATGCCGATCGCCAACATCACCTGGCCGCTGGGCAAAAAGAACGACAGCGCCGCCAGGTTAGTGGCCAGGTTCACCACCTTGGCCGCGGCCGAGGCGCGCAGAAAATCCAGCCCGAAAAAGCGGATGAACAGGAAGATCAAAAAGCTCCCAGTGCCCGGGCCGAAGAACCCATCGTAGAACCCGATTGCCGCGCCCATCGCCAAGGCAGTGATCAACTCACGCCGGCCGATCTCGCGCGGACGATGCAGCGCACCGAAATCCTTCTTGATCAGCGTGTAGATCAACATCGCGATCAACAGCACCAGAATCAGCGGCCGCACCGCCTGCTTGGGCAGCAGGCTGACCGCCGTCGCGCCCAGAAACGAAAACGTAAACGCCGCCGCAGTGGCATACAGCACCGGCCGCCACGGAAAGCGCACATTGCGCGCATACCGCCACGCCGACGCCCCGGTACCGAACATCGCGCTGAACTTGTTGGTGCCCAGGATCAGCGACGGCGCCTGTTGCGGCAGCGTGGCGAACAGCCCCGGCAACTGGATCAACCCACCCCCACCAACCGCCGCATCCACCAATCCGGCAACGAAGGCAATGCACAGCAGCCACGGCAATTCGGTAGGAATCAGTTCCAGCAAGACGGCGCTCCGTACGACGGGGACGACAGCATAAACGCGTAGAAACCCGCCTCCCGCCTCCCGCCTCCCAATCCCATCCCGCACAATCGCCCGATGCCGACCTCCACACCCACCGATCCCTGTCCCTGTAGCCGCGCCGCCACCTACGCGCACTGCTGCGGGCAATACCATGCCGGCGCCACCGCACCCGACGCCGAAACCCTGATGCGTGCGCGCTACAGCGCCTACGTCCGCCGTGATGTGGCATACCTGCTCGCCAGCTGGCATCCGTCCACGCGCCCACCCGAACTGTCGCTGGACCAAGGCGGCCGCACCACCTGGCTCGGCCTGACCGTACAACGCGCCATCGTCACCGGCGCCGACACTGCCGAAGTGGTGTTTCTGGCCCGCTATCGCATTGGCGGCGGCAGCGCGGTACGCATGACCGAACACAGCCGTTTCGCGCGCGAAGACGGCCACTGGTATTACCTCGACGCGCGCTGAGCACGGCCCGGCACTGTCGCTGCCGGGACACCACCGGGACGTGGCAGGGTCTAACGCTCGTCGGCAGCGGCGTGCCGGCACCACGCCGCTGCGCCAGCGGCCTTGGACGCTACGGCCGATATCGGCCTGCCTGGCCTCACCGGTCCTGGGTAACGCCGGTAGCCGGTCGTGCTAGTGGGCGAAGGCGTGCAGGCCGCCGTCCACGGCGATCACCTCACCGGTCAGATAGCGTGCAAGTGGTGAGGCCAGGTAGGCGACCAGATGAGCGATGTCGTCGGGTTCGCCGAAGTAGCCGATCGGCACATGGCGCGTGATGAAGGCCTGGCGCGCTTCCGGCGTGGGATGGAGCTTGTCCAGCACCTGTTCGGAGTTGATGCGTCCCGGTGCGATGGTATTGACCGTGATGCCCTCGGCCGCCAGCTGCGAGGCCATTCCCTTGGCCCAGAACTGCAGCGCTGCCTTCGCCGCGCCGGCGCCGTTGACCTCGCGTGGCTCCATGCTGCCGCTGAAGCTGATGATCCTGCCCCAGCGCCGGTGGCGCATGCCGGGCAGCAGGGCCTGGGTCATGCGCCGGGCACTGCCGAAGTTGAGCGCGAAGGCTTCGTCCCAGTCCGCATCGCTGGCCTCCACCGTAAAAGGGCGTGCGCCACCGGCGGTATTGACCAGGATCTCGATCCGGCCCAGCGCCTGGCTGGCATCCCGGGCGATGCGCGTGATCTCGGTCGCGCTGGTGATGTCGCCGGGGATCACCAGCGGGCGCGGGTGACCCTGTGCCGCGATGTCGCTGGCCAGCTGTTCCAGCCTGTCGGCGCGGCGCGCAGTGATTGCCAGCTGTACTCCCTCGGCCGCCAGCACGCGGGCGATGCCTGCGCCGATGCCGGTGCTGGCGCCGGTCACCAGTGCCTTGTGTTCACGCAATTGCAGATCCATCGACAACGTCCGTCTGAGTGAGGGCCCCAGCCTGATCCGTTATCGAGCCGCGATAAACGCCGTTATCCTGCATTGGTTGGCAACCAGGAGTGTTGAATGGATCTGCTGGACAGCATGCAGGTGTTCGTCCGCGTGGTGGACGGCGGCAGCCTCGCCGCGGCGGCGCAAGCGCATGGCATTTCCCCAACCATGGCTGGCAACCACCTGCGCGCCCTGGAGCAACGTCTCGGTCTGCAGTTGCTGGTGCGGACCACGCGACGGCAGCGATTGACCGCTTTTGGCGAGGCCTACTACGGGCGTTGCCGGGAGATTCTTGAGCTGGTCGCCGATACACAGGTGCAGGCCGACGGTCAGCGCCTGGAACCGGCCGGGCCGCTGCGGGTCGCCGCACCGGTGTCGTTCGGAACCTATGGGCTCACGCCGGTGCTTGGCGAGTATCTGCAGCGCCATCCCCAGGTGAGCCTGGATCTGCAGCTCAGCGATCGGGTGCAGGATCTGGTCGACGAGGGCATTGATGTAGCCGTCCGCATCGGGGCGCTGGGCGAGTCCTCGCTGGTGGCGCGCGCGCTGCAGCCTTATCGCCTGTGGTGCTGCGCGACGCCGGCCTATCTGCACCGCAACGGTACCCCGCAACGGCTTGCCGAGCTGGCCGGGCACCAATGCCTGGGGATGGATGCCAAGGCGCTTGGCCAGTGGCAGGACTACACCGGCGAGCGAATCGGCCCGCTGTCGCGCGCGCAGTTGCATCTCACCAGTGGCCCGGCCTTGCATCTGGCGGCCTTGCAGGGCCTGGGCATCGTGCTGCAGCCGGCGTTCCTGTTGCGTGCCGACGTGGAAGCGGGCCGGCTGGTGCGGCTGTTTCAGGACCGGGAGCTGCACCGTCCACTAAGCGTGCTCTATCCCCAAACCCGCTGGCGCTCGGTCACGGTACGCAGCTTCGTCGATTTCCTGCTGGAGCGGTTTGCCTGAAGCCGCCGGGCGTCAGACGGACCCGTGGCAACGCGCGTTGCCGGAGCCTGGCTGGAGCGGCGAGCGTGCGGGGCGATCAATGCGCCGCGTTGCTGCTGCAATCACGCGGGTTGTCTCCCATCGCCCGCGTGATCTAACGCTATAGCCGGCACCCCGTTCGTTCCGACGAACGGCAGGCACGGCCGTGCTTTCTCGACGCCACGTTCGCAGCCGATCCCGGAAGCTTGCCGCCTCGGCGGAGCTCGCCGCGGGGCGGACACGATGATGGCAACCTTCAATCTCTGGCAGTGGGTGCTTGTGGCCATCGTGGTGTTCGCGATCGTGCTGCCGGCGTGCCTGGCCACGGCACTGATCTGGTTCGGCCCCCGCCACGACGCCCCGCGGAGGGCGCGCGCCCGACGTATGTCCGACACCAGCCCCTCTAGCCCGGCGCTGTCGCTGCTGACCGGCATCACCGGCGACGGCAGCTAGGCGCGGCGATCGACGCCGCTGGGTTGCTGCGGCGTCTTCGCCAGGCGGGCCGGACCAATGCCACTCCATCGGCGCGCAACATCACCCTCTGACTTGCGCCACATGGCCTCTGTGCCGCACTCACCCCTCTGAAAAGCGCGCGCACCGCACAGTCACCCCTGCGTGTCGCCACCGACCAGCGCAGCGCACGATGCCGTCGCAACATCACGACCTGCACGCCTGCAACCAGCCAGGTTGGCTATCCTCGGCGGCTCGACTTGCCGCAGGAGCGCTCCACCGCATGACGTCCGTCTCTACGCCGGCCACCACGCCATGATGCCGATCCGGTGCGTCCTGCCCACGCTGCTGGCACTGCTGCCATTAGTCGCCTGTGCCGATCCGGCCTTCGACCGCTGCCTGGCGGGCCTGCAGACCCAGGCCGCCGCCAGGGGCGTGGAGGCCGCCAACTTCCAGCGTTTCACCGCCGGCCTGGCGCCCGATCCCAGCGTCTTGCCGCTGCTCGATGCCCAACCCGAATTCACCACCCCAATTTGGGATTACCTCGCCAGCCTGGTCGACAGCCAGCGCGTGACCGACGGCCAGGCCATGCTGGTCACCCACCGCGCGTTGCTGACGCGCCTGTCCGAACAGACCGGCGTGGATCCGGCCACCATCGTGGCGGTGTGGGGTGTGGAGAGCGACTACGGTCGCGTCACCGGCAAGCGCCCGTTGCTGGTCTCATTGGCCACGCTGTCGTGCGCGGGCCGCCGTCAACCGTTCTTTCGCGGCGAATTCCTCGCCTTGCTCAGCCTGCTGCAGCAAGGAGACTTATCTCCGGACGGGTTGATCGGCTCCTGGGCTGGCGCCTTCGGGCAGACCCAGTTCATGCCCTCGACCTACGCCCGCATTGCCGTGGATGGCGATGGCGACGGCCGCCGCGATCTGGTCGCCAGCATTCCCGACGCGCTGGCCTCCACCGCCAACTATCTGGTCAAGGCTGGCTGGCAGCGGGCCCGCCCCTGGGGGATGGAAGTGCGCCTGCCTGCCGGCTTCGATGCCAGCAAGGCCGGCCGCACCCGGCGCCAACCGCTGCAGGCCTGGCAGACCGCCGGCTTGCTCGGCACCGATGGCAAGGCGTTGGCGCCGACCGGTGTGCCCGCCGATACCCCGGCGGCGCTGCTGCTGCCGGCCGGCCCGACCGGCCCGGCGTTTCTGGTCTTCCGCAACTACGACGCGATCTACGCCTACAACGCCGCCGAAAGCTACGCTCTGTCGATCGCGTTGCTCGCCGACCGCCTGCGCGGCGGCCCCGGCCTGGTCGCGGCATGGCCCACCGACGACCCCGGCCTGGGCCGCCCCGAACGGCGCGAACTGCAGCAATTGCTGCTGGCTCGCGGCCACCTGATCGGCGAGGCCGACGGCATGGTCGGCAGCGCCACCCGCCGCGCCATCCAGGTCGAGCAGACCCGCCTGGGGCTGCAACCGGCCGACGGCCGCCCCGGCCAGCGCATCCTCACCGCCCTGCGTGCCGCCCCGCAGGTCACTGGCGCCGCCGCCATCCGCGCCACCGCGTTCAAGCTGCCGGCCGCCTATCCCGCATTCGTCCAATCTCCCATCGTCCAGAAGGCACCCCCCATGTCCGACCTCACCGGCCTGCGCACAGGCGATTTCCACGGTTTCCCCTCGCTGTTGATCGACACCCCGTTCTCCACCGCAGCCATCAGCCTGTTTGGCGGCCAGCTGCTGTCGTTCGTGCCCAAGGGCGGGCAGGACGTGATGTGGCTGTCGCCCACCGCCAAGCAGCCGCCCACCCCGATCCGCGGCGGTGCCCCTGTCTGCTGGCCGTACTTCGGCCGCCAGGACCAGACCGGCGAAGTGCCCGCGCACGGCTTCGTGCGCACCGTACCGTGGCAGCTGACCGAGAGCCGCCGCGAAGACGACGGCACCCTGGTCCTCACGCTGACTCCTCCCAGCTTCGACGACCTGTCGCTGCGTCTGCGCATGACCCTGCGTATCGGCCGCACGCTCGAACAAAGCCTGATCACCGAGAACACCAGCCAGGCCCCGGTGCGTTTCACCCAGGCATTGCACAACTATTTCCGTGTCGGCGACGCGCTCAAGGTCAGCGTGCAAGGCCTGGACGGGCTGGACTACCTCGACAAGTACGAGAACTACGCCACCGCCCATCGCCAACAAGGCGACTGGAGCCTGCGCGATCCGCGCGATCCCGGCCGCAGCGACCGCATCTACACCAACGCCGGTGGCCGCTACACCCTGACCGACCCGGTGCTCGGCCGCCGCGTCGTCATCGCCACCCAAGGCAGCCGTTCGCTGGTGGCCTGGAACCCGGGCGAAGAGGCCGCCGCCAAGATGGCCGACGTGGGCACCGGCTGGCGCGACTACGTCTGCCTGGAAGCGGCCAATGCCGGCCCGGACGTGATCGAACTCGCCCCCGGCGCCAGCCACATGCTGACCCAGACCATCAGTGTCGAGTAGCCGCACGAATCGCCCAAGGCACGCGCAGAGCACGCGCTGCTTTAGAAGAAAATAAAGAGGCAGCGATGACTCCCTTCTCTCTCGGGAGAAGGTGCCCCGAAGGGGCGGATGAGGCTACGCGCGAGCCTGGTGGAGTTTGAGTGCACATGTGGCTTCGCCCCATACCCTCACCCCAACCCCTCTCCCGGCGGGAGAGGGGCTTAAATGACATCCCAATGATCTTGCGCTGGACACAGAGACCAGGCTCTTCTGACGCACAGGCCAAGCGCTTCCCTTCTCCCCTCGGGAGAAGGTGCCCGAAGGGCGGATGAGGGTACGTAAGCCCATCTCCACCGCTACACTCGCCGCTTCGCCCCTGCGTGCCGCGCGATGTCCATCTCTCCCGATTCCGCATCCGCTCCTGCACCGGGCCGGCGCCGCGCCGCGCTGATCTTCATCTTCATCACCGTGCTGATCGACGTGCTGTCTTTCGGCGTGATCATTCCGGTGCTGCCGGATCTGGTGCGCCAATTCACCGGTGGCGACTACGCCGTGGCGGCCGGCTGGATCGGCTGGTTCGGATTCCTGTTTGCCGCCATCCAGTTCGTCTGCTCGCCGCTGCAGGGCGCCTTGTCCGACCGCTACGGCCGCCGCCCGGTGATCCTGCTCTCGTGCCTGGGGCTGGGCCTGGACTTCATCCTGATGGCGGTCGCGCATTCCCTGCCGATGCTGCTGCTGGCGCGGGTGATCTCCGGCGTATGCTCGGCCAGCTTTTCCACTGCCAATGCCTATATCGCCGACGTCACCCCGGCCGACAAACGCGCCGGCGCGTTCGGCATGCTCGGCGCCGCATTCGGCATTGGCTTTGTCGCCGGTCCGCTGATCGGCGGCTGGCTGGGCAGCATCGGTCTGCGCTGGCCGTTCTGGTTTGCCGCAGGGCTGGCGCTGTTGAACGTGTTGTACGGCTGGTTTGTGCTGCCCGAATCGCTGCCCGCCGAACGTCGCACCGCGCGGCTGGATTGGTCGCATGCCAACCCGCTTGGCGCGCTCAAGCTGCTGCGTCGCTACCCGCAGGTATTCGGCCTGGCCTCGGTGGTGTTCCTGGCCAACCTGGCGCACTACGTCTATCCCAGCATCTTCGTGCTGTTCGCCAGCTACCAGTATCACTGGGGCCCGCGCGAAGTGAGCTGGGTGCTGGCTGGCGTGGGTGTGTGCAGCATCATCGTCAACGCGCTGCTGGTCGGCCGGCTGGTGCGCTGGCTGGGCGAACGTCGCGCGCTGCTGCTGGGCCTGGGCTGTGGGGTCATCGGTTTCGTCATCTATGGGCTGGCCGACAGCGGCACCGCGTTTCTGATCGGCGTGCCGATCAGCGCGTTCTGGGCGATTGCCGCACCGTCCGCGCAGGCCTTGATCACCCGCGAGGTCGGCGCCGATGCGCAAGGCCGCGTGCAGGGCGCGTTGACCAGTCTGATCAGCCTGGCCGGCATCGCCGGTCCGTTGTTGTTCGCCAACGTGTTTGCCTGGTTTATCGGCAGCGGCGCCCCGTTGCATCTGCCCGGCGCACCCTGGTTGCTGGCCGGTCTCCTGCTTGCCGCAGGCTGGGTCATGGCCTGGAAGCGGGCAGGGCGCGGGCCCGGCATCGCGCACGCAACGCCGCGATAATGCCAACCTATTCACGTTGCACTCGCGTCCGCTTTATCTGATTTGCGCAGGCGCTGCTAGGCTGGTGTCCTTCGTGCCGCGGCACCGCCTCGAGTCCCTATGTCTTCCGACGCCTTGGCAGTTCCGCCCTCGGCCGCGTTCGTGCTGCGCGATGCCACCCAGGGCGTCCATTGCCTGGTCGAAGCGATCCCGCTGATGCAGGCATTGGGGCAGGGACGCATCGATCGCGATGCCTATGCGCTGATTCTGCGCCGGCACCACGCACTGCTGGCCGGCTTCGAAGCGCAACTGCGCAATTGGCTCAGTACCCTGTCTGGAACCGGCTGGCAGTATCGCCGCCGCGTGCCGGCCTTGCGCGAAGACCTGCGCGCGCTCGGCCAGCAACCAGGCACTGCCATCGCAGCGCCCGCCGCCGGCAACGATGCCGCGCGCTGGGGCATGCTCTACGTCATCGAAGGCTCGCAACTGGGCGGCCGGATGATCGCGCGCAGCCTACGCAAACAGCAGCCCGGTCTGGCCGATGCCTTGCGCTATTTCGAACTGGCCGACGACGATCCGGCCGGCTGGCGCCATTTCCAGACCGTGCTCAACCAACGTCTCGACACGCCTTGCGCACGCGCCGCCGCCATCGACGGTGCGCAGGCCATGTTTGCCCACTTCCACACCTGCCTCGCAGCGGAGCCGCGACCGTGAACCAGCCAACCGAACCCCTGAACATGGATGCCTGCGCCCGCGAGCCGATCCACATTCCCGGCCTGATCCAGCCCTACGGCGTGCTGCTGGTGATCGAGCCGGCCGATGGACGCATCGTGCAGGCCAGCACCACTGCCGCCGAGTTGCTCGGCGTGCCGCTGGCCGAACTGTTGGGCATGCCCTACACGCAAGTGCTTGAGCTGCCCGGCGAGCAGCCGTTCGTGGTCGACGACCAGGCGCAACACCTATTACATGCCGAGGTGCGTTTCCCCAGGCGCGCCGCGCCCACCGATCACCCATGGGTGGCCGCCTGGCATCTGTATCCGGAGCAATGGCTGGTCGAAATCGAACCGCGCGACGCCCGCCTGATGGACGTCACCCTGCGCGAGGCGCTGCCGCTGTTGCGCAGCATCGAGCGTGATCCCGGCATCGACGAAGCGGCGGTGCGTGCGGTCAAGGGCCTGCGCAACATGATCGGCTTCGATCGGGTGATGATTTACCGCTTCGACGAAGAGTGGAACGGCGAAGTCATTGCCGAGGCGCGCAACCCCGAATTGGTGGCCTATCTCGGCCAGCGTTACCCGTCCACCGACATTCCCGCGCAGGCGCGCGCGCTGTACCTGCGCAACCGCGTCCGCCAGATCGCCGATGTCGGCTACCAGTCCGCCGCAATCGAGCCCACCTTGCATCCGCGCCTGGGCACGCCGGTGGATCTGAGCGATGTCAGCCTGCGGAGCGTCTCGCCGGTGCATCTGGAATATCTGGCCAACATGGGCGTAAGTGCCACCCTGGTCTCCTCGCTTGTGGTCAACGACGTGCTGTGGGGGCTGATCGCTTGCCACCACTACAGTCCGCACTTCACCAGCCACGCCATGCGCGATGCCACCGATGCGGTCACGCGCGCGCTGGCTGGTCGCATCGGCGCCTTGCAGGCGGTCGAGCGTGCGCGCATGGAATCGGTGTTGCTCACCGTGCGCGAAAAGCTGATCACCGACTTCAACGACGCCGCCCAGATGACGGTGGAGATGCTCGCCGATATGGCGCCTGACCTGATGGACGTGGTCGATGCCGACGGCGTGGCGATCTTCCATGGCAAGGAGATCAGCCGCCATGGCACCACGCCCGATGCCGCCGCGCTGCGTCGCATCCGCGACCACATCGAATCCGCACACCACGCCGCCCTGCGCGAGGATGCCGTCGGTGCCCTGCATGTGGAGGCGATCGGCGAGGTGTTTCCCGAGCTGGCCGATCTGGCACCGCTGGCCGCCGGTTTCATTTTCGTGCCGCTGATGCCGCAGTCGCGCAGCGCCTTGCTGTGGACCCGCCGCGAACAGGTGCAGACGGTCAACTGGGCCGGCAACCCGCAGCTGGCCAAGCTGGCGGACATCCCCAACTCACGGCTGTCGCCACGCAAGAGCTTCGATCTCTGGCAGGAAACCGTGCGTGGCCGCGCGCGTCGCTGGTCGCCGCTGCACCTGGAATCGGCACGCAGCCTGCGTGTGTTGATCGAACTGATGGAACGCAAGCGCTTCCAGCAGGATTTCACCCTGCTCGAAGCCTCGCTGTCGCGTCTGCGCGACGGCGTGGCCATCATCGAACGTGGCGCCACCACGGCCGCGCACCGGCTGATGTTCGTCAACCCGGCCTTCGCAGAGCTCATCCAGACCGAAGTGGCCGATCTGATCGGTTGCGACATCCTGGCCCTGCTGGCCAGCGATGCCGCCCGGTCCAAGGTGGAACTGCTCGAAGAGGCGCTGCGGCAAGGCCGCGCCGCATACGTCACCTTGCCGCTGCGCGCGCCCGGTGGCTCACCGGTCTACCGCCAATTCCATCTCGAACCGCTGCCCAGCCCCAGCGGCGTCACCGCGCACTGGCTGTTGCAGCTACGCGATCCCGAATAAGCGAGCCGGTGCCGCGCCAGGTGCAAGCTCGCAACATGTTGGCTGCGGTCCAGTCGCCCGCATCGCTTGGCGCGGTCGGGCACGGCATCTCAGTGAGTCGATCCGATGCGACGCCCATCAACGGATGGCGTGCCGCGGCTAGGCCCGCGGCCGCAACACCAACAAGGTGATCGTTCCGGCCACCAGGCCCCAGAACGAGGCACCGATCCCGCCCAGCGTCAGCCCGGACGCCGTGACCAGAAAGGTGATCAGCGCCGCCTCGCGCTCGCTGTCTTCGCGCAAGGCCGCCGCCAGGCTGTTGCCGATCGTGCCCAACAACGCGATCCCGGCGATCGCCATCACCAGCTCGCGCGGAAAGGCGGCAAACACCGCCGCCACGGTCGCGCCGAACAAACCGATCACTACATAGAACACGCCTGCACTGACCGCAGCCACATAACGCCGCGCCGGATCCTCATGCGCCTCGCGGCCCATGCAGATCGCCGCGGTAATCGCCGCCAGGTTCAAGGCAAAGCCACCGAATGGCGCCAGCAGCGTATTGATCGCACCGATCCAGCCGATCGTCGGCGAGATCGGCACCGTATAGCCGGAGGCCCGAATCACCGCCACACCCGGCACGTTCTGCGAGGCCATGGTGACCACGAACAACGGAATCGCCAGCCCGAACAGCGCCGCCCACGACAGTGACGGCATTACCAGCACGGGATGGGCCAATTCGATCTGCACCGCCGTCCAGTGCAATAGCCCGCTACTGACCGCAATCGCGATGCCGACCAGCAACGTCGCAATCACCGCATAACGCGCAGACCAGCGCCGCCCGACCAGATAGGTCGCCAGCATCGCCAGCGCCAGCAGCACCTGACTCTGCATCGCCACGAACAGATCCAGCCCAAAGCGCAACAACACCCCGGCCAACATGCCCGAGGCCAGCGAGATCGGAATGCGCCGGATCGCCCGCTCGAACAACCCCGAGAAACCAGCCACCATTCCAAGCACTGCAGCCACCACGAATGCACCGACTGCCTCACGCAACGGCACACCGGCCGCACTGCCGATCAGCATCGCCGCACCTGGGGTGGACCACGCCGTCACCACCGGCACGCGATAGCGCAGCGACAATCCAATGCAGGTCACCCCCATGCCGATCCCGAGCGCCCACATCCACGAGGCGATCTGCGCCTGATCCGCCCCCAGATGGCGTGCCGCCTCGAACACGATCACCGCCGAGCTGGCAAAACCCACCAGCACCGTGACAAAGCCTGCAGCAATCGCAGGCAGGGACAGATCGCGGAGCAGGCTGCGGGAGGGAAGCATCGAGAGCTCTCTATCTAGTGCACCCATTCTCACCGAGCACGCCGATGATCGATACCGAAGCACCTGCTCTATGGATGGCCCTGTATAGACACGGGCCTTTGTCTATATAGAGAGCAGCGCCGCCACGTCGCATTTGCACGTGGAATCGGACGTCGCGCATTCGCGAAGTGATGCTCGTGTCATACCAGTGTCAAAAAGTGCTTGCACTTCTGCACAGTCTCGATAAACTGCGCGACCTCGCTCAGGACGGCGGCGCTTCTCGAAGCACCGCAACAACGAACGGGTTCGAAAACCTCCAGAAATTGGGAGTTGACGAAGCAGGAAAGTCGGCTATGATGGGCGGCTCGCTACACGGAAAGACGCTACGGCGGATTGAGGTGCAGCGGCGGCAACTTCCTCTTCACGAGGGGTTGACGAAGATGAAAAGCCTGCTAATATGGCCGGCTCGCTTCGCAGAAAACCT